>JAHDHB010000002.1:3668-44010 GCA_020631545.1 Saprospiraceae bacterium
GAGATAGCAGTAGCCACCCACAATTTTTCTTCCTCCCCTAGCCAAACATGGTAAACTCTAGCAGGTAAACTCAAGGAATCCAAGACATTGCCGGAAAGCGTAATCTTAGCAAGCTGCTTCTCCCAACCTAACCAAATATTATCTTGTTGATCAATATTTACATAAAGGAATGCAGCATTTTTTCGTTCATAAATTTTATTGAATCCATTTTCATCATATAAATATAGACGCCCATCAATTGTAGTCAACCATAAACGATTTTGGGGGTCGGTAATCCTAGAATAATTTACAGTTGAAGCGTTAAAAGGAGCATTTTCCCCAAAATAATCGTCAAACGAAAAAAGCTCTTCTGTTCTAGGATTAAATATGTGAAGAGAAATAAGTGATTCGTCATTTGGTTCAACACCACTGGAATTAGCTCTAAACAACCATAAATTACCTTTGCTGTCTTCTTTGATATCATTTAGGTTAGGGGGAAGTTTAACTCCATTTTTACCCTTAGTGAAGAGCTTAAAAGAATAGCCATCATAACGATTTAATCCATAAGCAGTTAAAATCCAAATAAATCCTTTACTATCTTTAAAAACCTCCCTTGTCATTTGATTGGCCAAGCCATCTTCCGTAGTAATAGCCTCTGCATCAACTAAATACTGCTGAGCCTGAATAGGATGGCATAAAAATAATAGGAAAATAAAAAACAAAAAACAGAATTGATTCACAAGTTGAGGATTGAGCGGTGTAGTCTGATATAGGAGCCTAACGGAGAATAAACGTCAAAATGTATAAAACATAACTAAAACCATAATCTTTTACTTAAAATAAAAATAGGCCTTAAGATAACAAAAAACTTAAATATCAACTTATAACTATCCCCTTAAAATATCTAATTATTTGTCTACTTAGCAGTAAGTACTCTTCATCTTTGTCAAGAAACTCCTTACACCACAAAAAGCAAAGAGCATGCTTGTAAAACAAACATGCTCTAAGTGATCGTATTAAGTAACGGTTAAACTTCTAGAACATTCGTCAAGAAAAATTGACTACTATTCGTCATGAAGCTTTTTCTTAAGTGCTACATTTTCAAAAACTTCTCCCTTGCCCTATAGCCATCTTCTGTAATCACCTGTAAGAAATATAGTTGTCCCGCAGGTAAATTGGAAACGTCAATGGATAAAAGATCCGTTGAATTTGCTCTATTTTCGTAGACTTGTTTGCCATCTAAAGCAAAAATCTTAACTGTCATTTCTTGTGTGCTCGACGGCTCTACGCCCTTCAATTCCAAATTGATTTGTTCCTTGATAGGATTTGGATAAAGACGCATACTTAATCCTGTAGCTTCCTTTACTTCTGGTTTCATGTCTGGTAAAAGATTAGAGGAAACACTGCCAATGAGCACATACCCTACTTCTTCAAAGGTATGTGCTAATTCATTATTACTATCAGAATTTTCCTCTTCTAATTTAATCTCAATCGAAGTCCTTGTAAAATTATTATAACGTAAGGCAAGGGGATCCCCTCCAATAGTAGTTTGACAAGTAGCGATAAAATTGGCATCAGCATATTCATTTCCAAAATCAAGCGTATACCAATTATGGGAAACAACTGCAGAAGTATTTCCCACTACCATGGCTTTATCTCCAAGACTACCTGCCCCCAAGGAAAAAGCCATGAAATTAATGGTTTCATTACCATGAATACCATCATTAGTACTTCCCGCTTTCCATTCCTCTTCTTGTACTCTGATTTCGAAGCTATTACTAGATACATTACTCAAGCGAATACTAGTAGCTTCACCATCATTATTGGTAACTTGGGAAGCCATCACAACAGGGGAAGCCGTGAATGTAGAGGTTGGCAAACTAACTGCTTGAAAAGCGTGATTTACCGCGGCTACACTTCCTGCAACCATCGTAATACCTCCCAAATCATGCTCTCCTGGTTCAGCAGCAATATAAGATAATTGCTCCTCGACGTGGCCTCCATCAAGATAGTCCCATTCATCAATTTGTATTTCAAATCCTGTTGTAGACACATTGCGGATCCTTACTGTAGTTTGTTGTGTACCTGCAATGCTTGGAGGCCCTACGACTACAATAGGCACCATATCGAAGGCCGTTGGAAAGGTAATTATATCCCAATCATTACTATTTAAGGTATGTACACTAATATTTTCTGTTATAACACGAGGTTCTAGCTCCTTGCCAATAAGCACATATCCCACTTCCTCTTCGATATGTTCGAATTCATCATTACCATCAGAATTTTCTTCTTCTAATTTTACCCGAACTGAAGTTGTTGTTAAATTCTGATAGCGCAGGGCAAAGGGGTCTCCACCGATAGTCGATTGACTGGTAGCTAAAAACCGAGCATCGGTATATTCCCCTGCGAAATCAATGGTGTACCAGTCATGATCCACTACAGCCGAAGTATTACCTACCAGAATATCGTTATCTCCTAAGCTACCTGTACCAGATGAGAAGGCCATATAATTTAGTGTTTCATCGCCATGTACAAGGTCGCTAGCTTCCTCTTCCTGTACGCGGATCTGAAAACTACCACTACTTACATTTCTCAAGCGAACACTTGTGGCGTGACCATCATTATTGGTAACTTGGGAAGCCATTACGACAGGAGTTTCGGTAAAAGTACCTGCAGGCAAATTAACTGTGTGAAACGTATGGTTAATGCCTTCTGCACTTCCTGCAATCATGGTCATGCCTCCTAAATCATGTTCGCCTGGTATCGCTGCGATATAGGATACTTGCTCAGGTGCATGACCACCGTCCAGGTAATCCCATTCATCGATTTGGATTTGGAAGCCTGTAGTGGATACGTTACGAATTCTGACCGTGGATTCATTTGTTCCTACAAAACTTGGAGGGCCTACCACGACTATTGGTGTCTCCTTAAAAGCAGTTGGGAAGGTAATTACATCCCAATCTTCACTATCCGCAGTAGATACTTCGATGTTTTCAGTTATAATCGTAGCACCGCCTTCGCAAGAAAGATACCAGCGATCATTGATAGCGCTTTCTCTTACTTGATCTAATTGCCCTTGTGTAAAAGTAGTTCTACAGGCAGTACGGCTATAGGACATAATATTGGTCGCTATCGGTGTGAAGGCGTCACCATTTGCATCCGTTAAAGTACCTGTGTATTGGCAATTAGTATTGACCAACCGCTGCCCATCGTTTCGGCAGCCGCTACCATCATCTTTTAAATAAAAATTAGGATCTGCTGGCGTATCGCATATCAAATCACCAGCATTGTTACAGTTTGAACCATCTACTAATTCATCAGTCAGACTACAACTAGAAGAACCATGCGTATGCAATAAAGAAAGAAAATGCCCCACTTCATGAATAAAGGTTGAGCCGTTCATGGCACAGCTATTTTTCAAGATGATCTTATCCTCTTGGTACACTGGGGTAGTGGGGAAATCAGCATACCCACATAAACTACTTCCAGTGGTACTAAGAACATCATTAGCATAATAGATGTTTAACACATTAGCTATATTATGGTCTGCTACAAGAGTTGAATCTTCTGATCTGCTAAAGTTAAACCAATCGCTGTCATCAATATATCGAACAGCTTTACAGGCTACAAACTCAATCTCTGCTTGACTATAGAAATCATTTAACTCTTGAATAACATCATCAAGCTGCTGAAGGGTTAATCCTCCTGTTCCGTCGTCCATTCTAATAATGTGGTTGACAATCGGAATTTGAATAATCGCATTGTTTTTAAGGTGCTCAGCGTTTTGTCTTGCCTTTCTCCTACTTTTAAGCTGTTCGATCTGTTCATCCGTTGGGTGTGTACCACACAGTTGTGCTTGTACATCAAGTGTTATTACGGAGAAAATAAGCGAAATAATCAATAAATAAATTCTCATGGTAAATAGTTCTTTAAGAGCGGAGGTATTCAGTTTCGCTGTAAGCATAGCAATCCTATACATAGAGGGTCTTCTATTTTAAAATAACCATAAAATAAACTTACATAGGAATACTCCATAGGTTAATTAATAAAGGAGATGTTCTGAGCGTGTTTGTAAAGTTATTTCATTATTAAAATGGGCGTCATAGTACCAAATCAAATAACATCGTAAAATCAACACTTTACAAGACTTGTAATTTGCATTAACGAAAATGATATTCGAGAGTTAACTAATTGTTGTGGTCACAAATAATTCACGAGTTATTCGTTCAACATCTGTTCGTGATTTAACTCAAAAGTAATTGTTCTTTTTCAACTACTTCCGCATTAAGCACATCACAAATGTATTCCTAATTTGTGGAGACAACAAAGAATAAATTACAAGAAAACGTGGTCTCAAAAAACAACAAACAAAAAACAAGCACCTAATTATCAATCATTTACTATAGTCATAAAAAAGGTTTCCATAAAAAAGTAACACAATTTTATTTCCTAAGGACTCTAATATTCCTGATTTATAAACTACAAAGCACATGATTTATTTATTATACCGACCATTAATAAACAATCTGCACCCCGATGTTATTCCCTAAAATTAAGGTTGGTAACCCATATCTTACCAACAGATTAACAAATTGATAAATAAAAAATTGCGAAGATGAGTCATTAGGTATATTTAAAAACATTTTTATTAATATTAAGAATATCGCTCACCATTATCATAAATGCATCACTTAATTCGAATTGACTTCATGACGAACAATACCACAAAAACTACAGGTCATCAACAAGCAACAAATAACAAAAAGCTAACGGATCTGACTTATTTTTTTCTTTTAAATAATATGCTTACCTAAGATTTTCTAACTAACTTTAGAGTAGACAACGCCTCTGAATGATAAAATAACACCATTAAATGAAGACACCATCCTCCTACTTATACGATTTGGTTCACTCCCTCTCTAAATCTGAAAAACGATACATTAAGGTTCAGGCTGGTTCGGAGGATAAAGACTATATTCAGTTGATGAATGCTTTACTTGCCCAAAAAACTTTTAATGAAGAGCAATTAATCAAGAAACATAGAAATGCCAAATTTGTAAAGAATCTCGCTACTCATAAAAAATACCTATACGACCTAATACTTAAATCACTAGCCAACTTTGGGGAAAAAGAACCTGAGGATAAGGTACTCGAAAAGATTGCAGCAGCTAGAGTTTTATTCAACAAAAATTTAGCGGAGGCAGCGATGAAAGAGTTGAATCAAGGAGAAAAGATTGCAAAAAAATATGAGTTTTTCGAACTCCAACTTCAAATTCTAGAACTAAAAAAAAACATTGTCAAAAACCACGACGAAAAAGCTCATTATCAAATCTTTAAGGCTGAATCTGAATGCTTAGCCCTAATACAAAATCTTAAAGACTATTGGTATCTAGACATGCAACTTACAGTATTTTATTATAACTTCACTAAAATAAAAACAGACGAGCATAAACAATTTATACAAAAAATCATCAAAGACCCTAAAATCCAAAATTTATCTTTAGCCACGACCTTCAAAAGTAAAAATATTTTTTACAGTATAAACTCTAAATATCAGCGTATCCTAGGTAATCATGAACAAGCTTATGAATTGAACAGACAAACATTGCTCCTATACGACTCCTATCCTCACTTCCTTAAGCTATATACCAAAGAATATATTGGCTTATTATTCAATGATTTAATGTCCTATGGTAATTCTATTCAATTTGATCGTTTTGAAGAAGGACTCCAACGTATAAAGTCAGTTACCGAACGCCCAGAACTCAAACTCCACAGAAATAAAAAGAAATACACGTATATAAAATCCTTTGTCTTTGTAATTTTGTTTAGACTTGAGGTTTTTTATCTTTTAAACCAAGAATGCAAGACAAAATTTCAACGCTTGCTATCCTTAATTCCTGAAATCCAAAAAGGACTTAATGAGTATCGTAGACTCATTGAGATACCCTATCAAATTTATATTTTCTATTATGTTGCTTTAGCCTATTTTCACAATAAACTTTATAAACAAGCCTTAGATTGGAATAATAAAATCTTGAATAACTTCAAGGACGACACAAGAAAGGGGCTTTACTACTCCTCTAAAATACTAAACTTACTCATTCATTATGAACTAAAAAGCTATTACTTCCTAGAATCATGCATACCTTCTACCGCAAAATATTTAAAATCTAGAAGACCGCTTTTAGCGACAGAAAAAGCATTGTTCCGATTTTTAAACCAAGGACTAAACTCCGTCCATAAAAACGATAAGCACGTTTTAATCCATGAATTTAAAGAAAAATTAAAGGAACTTTCCCTACTTGAATCCGAGAAAAATCTCTTTGTCTCTTTAGGCTTGATTTGTTGGATAGAAAATACGGAATAATTTAACTTTTGGAATCGAGTAAAATAGGGTCATTCCTAAGGGGACAGTTCCTCTCCTCTATTTCATCCGCTCACACTATTCTTTTACTCGACTAAAGTGCGGAATTTTGCCTTTAGCTTCCTTCTGCCCCAACCTATCGGCTGCGCCCATGCTCTTCGCTACAAAGCGTGTAGTGGACTTGCACTACCTAGGGACTCTGCTCAGAAGCATGCTGGGCAAAAAAAGGGAGAAGACTGTTGTCTTCCCCCAAGTTCAAACCACATTAGCCAAAATATATTGGCAATTGTGAAACACTATTTAGAAATTGCACGATAGTAAGGTATTCAGTTAACGTCCCTCATAATATCAGCTGAATATAATAACTTTTAAAGAGCTCGAAAATCGAAAACTCAGCGGAAAAGGCTATGACTTCACTTAGAACATGTGAAAAATTCGTCCTTTTTTGAAGAAAAAAATCCTTCCGCTGAGGTTCGTATTCCCTCGCTTCTCCTTGTACTCATGGTTGCTAATCGCCTTCCACCATATAGATCTAATTTTTCCAGTAGTGGGAAACGATTGATATGCCTCAAATATATCTGACTAGGCGAAAGGAGGTTTGCGTATTTGTCTCAAATGTTTGCACAAAACAACAACACACTTTCACCCTATACATTTATGGCTCGTTGTGTTAGACTTATAACTTCTTTAAGAATAATAAATTCCTTCAACTGATCAAAATGAGTCTAGTTATTCTCCTACAAATAAAAATGGAGTAGTTCTTATGCTCAGAACCGAATAGATTTTTTCGAGTAAAAACGAATGTCATTTTACGAACTAACACCTGTTGTAAATGGCCATTGAGGTTGTGTACGCTCCATTAAACTGATTGTCTCCCCTAAACCACTAGCATCTTCTACTGAACTAGAAAATTTTTCATCTTTTTCTACCTAAATTACATTTACCTACAAGAAAAGTCATATTTTCGAGCAGATTAAACAATATTTACTTTTTACTAGTGGTACTGCTCCTAAGTAATTGATAGTTTAGGCGCAGAGATTTAAAAAAGTAAAAGCGGTAGTTACTTGACGCGAGATAACGGAAAACAACTAGCTAAAAGCTCCCTAGAACTTAACAGCAGCACCACTGGCCACTTATACGATAAATGAGCTACACGGACTTCTTTAAACGATTTGGTATTTTTTCTGCATTCATTGCCTTATTAATTCCCCTTCAAGGCATTATACCTTCTTTAGCGGAATTTCAACAACTATCGTGGATGACTTGGGGTCTATTTGTAGCACTTACTTTAGGTATGTTTGTCCTAGCAAGAATGGCTCTAAATAGTCAAAACCGTTCTGCTTTTGACGCGCTATTACTTTCAGTGAATTTCATCAAAATTTTCACGACCATCATCTTCATTTTTACTTATATCAGAGCATTTGAACCAACATCTAATTGGTTTTTAATTCCATTCTTTTTAATTTACGCGCTATTTACGATTTTCGAAGTCGATATGCTTTCGAAAATGGGCAAAGAAAAATAAAGCATAACTACTATGTACACAGTCAAAGTCAACGATGGGAAATACGAATTTAAACTCTCTGACGAAACCGCTTCGGGGTGGGATGCCCTCGAATATAAGGCAGGGTATTTCCATATCCTCCACAATAACCGTTCTTATCGAGCAGAAGTACTAGAAACCGATAAGCACCTAAAACAATTCACTATAAAAGTAAATGGGCAGGAGTTTGATATTCAAGTAGAAGACAAATACGATCAGCTCATCAAGCAAATGGGGTTTGCCAGCCTTGCTTCTCAAAAAGTGAATCAGGTAAAAGCCCCTATGCCGGGCTTGGTGGTCGATGTATTAGTAGAAAAAGGACAAGAAGTACAAAAGGGTTCCTCTTTGCTTATTTTGGGTGCGATGAAGATGGATAATGTGATTAAATCGCCTAGTGATGGTGTGATTAAATCTATTCCTATCAGCAAAGGAGACGCCGTCGATAAGAATCAAATTTTGATTGAATTGGAGTAATCTGAAAAAAAACCTTGCTTTTAGTACCTTACCGAATGAACATCGTGAGAGCGCGTTTCCAATGGAATTGCACAAAAAAGCAATGCCATTGGTAGAAAAGAATTCAAAAAAAGGCGAGTCCGTCAGACGGTGACTTCGTGTCACATTCTGATTACCCAACACCTAAACACTAGATTTTTAAGAAGATAGCTCTAAGTCATCGCCCAGTATCATGTCAAAAATCTAATTTCTCAGCAACAGCAATCCCCTCTAAAAACAAAGGACAATTTCAACGAAGTTGAAATTGTCCTTTGTCCTTTGTCCTTTGTCCTTTGTCCTTTGTCCTTTGTCCTTTGTCCCCCTTACCCAAAAGATTCCAAAATAAATAGCACATAGAAAAGAATAAGTAAGTACCCTTCCCATTGCGACATTTTCTTCGTGATCATCATTAAGGCAAACATCACAGAGGCAGCCAACATAATAGGCAAACTAAACGTAATCACACTAGCAGGAATTATCAAACTCCCCATCAATCCAGGAATTCCCATTACTGCAAAAGTATTAAAGATATTTGACCCTAAAACATTACCAAAAGCTAACTCAGGGCTTCCCTTTCGAGCAGCTTTAACACTAACAATGATTTCGGGCAATGAAGTACCAAAAGCAACAACCGTAAGCGAAATAATCTCTTTCCCGATTTGTATAATATCGGAGATTCCAATAATCGCTTTTACCGTATACTCCGCACCATATTTAATCAAGACTCCACTAGCAACCAAGGTGGCATAGGTTTTCCAATCTACAGAAGATTTGGCAACCTCTTCGATATGTTCCTCTCCTTCCTTTTGGCCAGCAGAAAAGGTATAAAACAAAAACAATAGTAACCCTGCAAGGCAAATTAAAGCCTCTGGGATAGAAAAAAGACCATCGTATAGACAGAACCAAAGAAGGAAGGCCGACCCCATGAAAAGTGGCATATCCACGTTCATGATGTCAAAATCAATCTTAATCTGTTTTCCTATAATAGCAGTAAGCCCTAGTACCAACAAGATATTGGTAATGTTCGAACCGACAACGTTTCCGACAACAATTTCAGAACTCCCCTCCATTACTGCAAAAATAGAGGTCAATAACTCAGGAAGTGAAGTACCCGCAGCAACAATAGTCACCCCAACAATAAAAGGAGGAATGCCTATAGCTGCACCTATCTTTTCAGCAGCCGCAATAAACCAATCGGAAGCTTTTAATAAAACAACCAAGGCCACAAAAAAAACACCTAACCACGGCAACAATCCCATGTGATTCAATTTTATTCGATATGAAAAAACGCCCAATTATGGCGATGCAAAATCCTAGCAAATGTAAGACTATTTTGCAAGAAGAAACGCTATTCTTGCCAATATAAATACGCTTAGTGACAGAATTAAAAAAGCCCAAGACAAGTTATGTCTTGGGCTTTGTGTAAAACACAATATTCTTACTTAGAAAGTCCAAACGTCATGCTCGAAGTTCTGGATACCTTTGTGAATTTTTTCAGCTTCAAAAAGGATGTCTATTCCTGCCTTATAATCTTGAATACGGCGGTCATAAACATTGGATTCCTTCATGATATAGCTAGAGAAATACCTCATTTCCATGATATCTTCCCAACTCATACGTTGAGCATCATTTCCTGGATTAAAAGAAGCGTTCCTTGCCAAAAGCTCACGACAATGTGGGTAATAAGCCCAGAACATAGGATACTCAAACTTGAAGTTCCCGTTGTCATCATATTCTTCCTTAAGTGGTGCAATACCAAGGATGCGAACTAGTAACATTGATGTTTCTTCATCAAAGAACCAAACCTCTTTAAGTCGGAATTTCTTAATGTCTTCCCAGTTCAGATCATTCCGTACTACCTTAATCTTTTCCTCGTAAGTATCTGGGTCGAAAGTAATAATCGTATCTACAGAAGTACCCATAGAAGCGATTTCGTCCGGCTCCAGTTTGGTCTTAAATTTATCATCAATCGTACTGTATAGCGTAATTTGGCCATCCATGGCAGCATCCAAAAGGATGTTGATAAACGGGCCTTCCGGCCAAGTAAAATGCTTGTTCATTTTTTCACGAACATCAATAACACGCCAGATACGCTTTTCCCAAAACACATCCGCTTCACGGATATGGTCATAGGAGATAAGCCTTCTGTCTTTGATGATATTCCTATCATATACATCATCTCTAGGCCCTTCTTCGTCAGTAGTTTCACCAGATTCGGTAAGTTCACTACTTTCATTCAAGACGGGTTGAGCCGTCAATGAGGCGCCTGTCATCAATAGTGCGCTCCAAAAAATGAAGCCGAAAATTTTGAAAAGGACTTTCATGCGATTATTTTTTATTTGATCTTGATAACGATGTCTGGAAGTTGGCGACCAGCTTTATCACCAGGACACCTAGCCTTGATCTTACTGAAATAGTAAATATCACCAGGCTTTGCAGCGTTTTTCATGGTATTTGATTGTCCGGCAAAACGACCACCACGATTTATAGTCAAAATCGGGTCAGCACGCTTAGGAACACGAGCAAACTCAAAACCATCAATAGAACATTTAGCTTCAAAATCAAAGTTTTCTAACTTAGCATAGATACCTTCCTGCCCTTTAAACTCCCCAGTACCCATAGCACCTTTATTACAAGTACCAATACAAGGTTTTGGATCAGGAATACGTTTCACACGGAAATCATAGTTTGTAGCTTTCAAGCCACCACCAGACAACGTCACCTTAGCTTTTTGGCCAGGTTGAGTCACCTTGATATTATACTTAAATTTACCGTTTGGTGTCATATTACATCCACCTCCTGAACAGCTCACCTTCAAGGCGCTACTAGCGATACCACCAGCAGAAACAGAAATAGGATTGGTAACCCCAACGTAGAAAACATTCATTTTATCAGCAGAAACGTTCGCAGAACGCTCACCAACTTCATATTTAAAAGTTTTGCTGAAATTGTCCCGCTTACCTGTAAACGGGTTTGTCAAAGCGATATCTACTTTGTAAGACTTCTCACCGATAGAGCTAGGAGTAGCAGTATAGGTAGCTACACCATCCTTTACAGGAAGCCCTTGCCCATTAACGCTAACGTTAACTTTGGCTTGGCTAGAAGAAGCACTCAAGAAGATTTCTGCTTTATAAGGCTCTCCTTTAATGACGTAACCCTTTTCAGCAGAGGCTACGGCTTGGAATTTATCAAATTTTACAGTTGTTGCACCAATCTTACTAGCTAAGTAATTAACGATGGCTGCTTCAGAAGTACGGGCATCATTTTGTAGCTTACCCAATAAAGGATAACATGCAGCTACAGGCATATGTCCAAAGTTGAAATCTTCCCAAGATTTTCCAGAATCAAGATAAGAAGAATCAATGCCCAAAGTCATTTGATTTTCTAATTCTTTAATTTCGGAAGGAATGATACCCAATGATTTATTACCAGCAATCTTTTTAACAAGATCCAATAATTTTGTTTGGGTATCCGTAATAGCCGCAATCATTTTTGGGCCTTCAGGCTCAACTTTATCGCCTAGGCCACCTTCGTAACCTTCAACGAAAAAACGAGTAGGAATTTCTTTATCCTTATATAATCTTGGTCGTCCGATTTTTGAAGGAGTAGGAGCATCTTCAGCGGTAAAAGCACCACCAGCTTCCTCTTCCAATCGGTCTCTAACATCTCCAATATATTTGACGAAATCACCAACTATAGTTCTGGCATCTTCGGCAGGTTGAAGCAAAGGCTTATAATCCTGCTTCTTTTTGATGGATTCCTCCATGGATTCCACCACTTTTTCGTTTGCAATTCCAATAATACCGTTGGTTTTCTTTAAACCATCATCGATTTTGAAAAATGCGTTAATAATCTCCGCGGACACGTTCAAGGCCAACAGGGCAGTTAAAACAAGATACATCAAGTTGATCATTAACTGCCGCGGTTCCTTAGGTATTGACATGGTTTTTTAATTTTAAGTACGTTCTTAAGTATAAGTCAACAAGGAATGCGAAATCTATCCATTAATGCATAAGCTACTTTAAGGAAAACAGCTAAAGAATAGATTATCGAATTAATTCACAACTATTTACCAAATGGGTTAGCCATTGCGGAAAGCATATTTCCATAAACAGAGTTCAAAGAACCAAGGTTTTTGTTCAAAGCACCTAATTGCTCTTTGTACATACGTGTATCGTCAATAGAATCATTAATATTAGCCATAGCTTCGTTAAGGTTTTGGTAAAAATCGCCCATCTTTTTGATTTGCTCTTTTGTACCTGTAAAATCAACCTCTTGAAGTGCTTTTAAAGAAGAAAGGCTACCAGACATAACTCGCAACTCACCAAGCATGCCATCTAGTTGTCCTTCCATTTTTTCTGTATTAATATCAAGGTTAGCTCCTCCACCAGAACTCAATTGGAATCCCTCAACAGAACCACCATACTTATCCAAACCAGGATATAGTTTTTCCCAGTAGTAATCTTTGTCAGGGCCAATAATACCAAGAAATGCAAAAAGTATAGCCTCAGTTACAAGACCTACAGTCAACATCTCACTTGCATAAGGCCAGCTTTGAATTTTGAAAAGAGCGCCGAGAAGAACGACTGATGCCCCAAGACCAATGATGAGGTTTTTAAGGTACTTGAAACCTTTGGACTTTAAGAAACTCATTGTATCAGATTTTAAAATTAGTTAAAAGGGTTAGTTAAAATAAAGGATAGTCCTTCCAGCATAGGGGAACCAGTCCCCAATATTCTGGAAATTATTTAAATAAAAACAACAAACTCAAAATTGAAATTAAATAGACGACAACGATTAGTTAAAATCGTTCAAAGAACGCCCTAAGAAGGTCAATACACAGCGGAATCCTACATAAGACTTAGCCGTATCTTGGTATTCCCAGTGACGAGTACCCGTCTGGATGTAGAAAGCAATATCCTTCCAAGAACCACCACGGATTACTTTACGTTTCCAAGCATTAGGATCATCATCTTCCGCATCAAAACGGATGTCAGGATTCAAATCATGTTGGAAAGCATAAGCATTCTCGTAGAAGGCAGAAGAAGTCCACTCAGCTACGTTACCAGCCATACAGTACAAACCATAGTCATTAGGGAAGTAAGCATCAGCTTTTACCGTATAAAGGCCACCATCCTCAGGATAGTTTCCTCGACCAGGTTTGAAGTTAGCTAAGATACAGCCTTTTGCATTTCGGACATAGTAGCCACCCCAAGGGTATGGAGCCCAATCATGTCCGCCACGAGCAGCATATTCCCACTCATGCTCAGTTGGTAGTCTGAAATCCTCTGTATGGAATTCACCGACTTGAGAACGGAAAGTATTCCAGAATTTTGTTCTCCAGTAAGAAAACGCAACGCCTCTTCTCCAATCTACACCAACAACAGGATAATCATCAAAGGCAGGGTGCCAAAAATAATTCCTTGTCATAGGCTCGTTGTAAGAATAGGTAAAATCACGAATCCAAACTAAAGTATCTGGATATACAGAGATAGAATTTTTCTTAATGAACTTAGTTCGATTGGTTTGATAGTGATCATAAGCAGCTTTCTTCCAATCATACCATTGGTATTCAAAGATTAGCTTGCTTGTATTGATTTCACGTTTTCCTGAAAAACGCTCATCTTCAGCATAGTACATTTCTTCTAATTCCTCAGAAGCATACTCTAATTCAGCATCCCAATCAATAAGTGTAGTACCATTTTCAGATTCAATGAAATGATCCATATATGTATGCGCGATAGAATCGCGAACCCAATCCACAAATTGGCGGTATTCATTATTGGTGACTTCCGTGTCATCCATATAAAAACCTTGGATAGAAATAGACTTTGGTCTTTGCACCATAGTAGAATTCACATCTTGATCACTAGGTCCGATGTGAAGTGTTCCAGAAGGCACATATACCATACCATAGGGGTTAATCCCCTTCCATGCCGGCCTATTCAGCGTACCGGTCAATTGTCCGTTACTTCCGGACTTACAGGCCCCGATTGTTATGATTACAACAAGGGCTAACAATAACTTTGGAAAATTTTTCATATTCGCACCCGAATTTTCGACAGATAAATTGTTAAACACAAGTATTTGGATAAAGAGAATTGTAAATATAGCTGATTAGAAAAAGATTAAAAAGAAATTCTTATCTTTTTTCACAACACAGCACATCATTCTTCTCGTTTTAAAAAATCAAAATTTAATCCCGAATTGGACTAAAATTTCAACTTATATTTGGCACAAAACAACACTCCATTCAACTCTGCAATTAGCAAAGTCCTAATATAGGAAATAATTAATAGAATCTCGGATTATAAATGACCTTGGTCGGCACAGACCCTCCAATCTCTTTTCTAAGATTGTAGTTGATCATAATTTCATGAGAACCTTTATTAACTACTTTCAAAGGAGACAATGACAAGTCATAGGAATAAGCGACAGTAATATTATCCGTGACATGCATTCCTGCTAAGAACACAACTGCATCAATAGTGTTATTATTGTATCCACGGAGAGAAGACCCTCCAAATATTTTTTCATTATACTTCAAGACAGCAGACAATTCCGCTTGAGTTTGTATGGCATCAGATTTAACAAAAACTGATGGTTTTACAGCAAACCGATTCCCAACTTCGAAGTCATATGCAAATATAAAAAAATAACTTCTTACTTGATCTATGTTTACGGTATTGTTGGTTGTCTCGTATGTAAAAGAAGCTGGAATTAAATTATTCGCAGAAAACCCAGCTTCTATAGTCTTACTTTTATAATAAACTCCAAAATTTAGCGTAGGAGCAATCCCACTTACCTTCGTTAGCGGCAATAAGTCATCATTATGGTTTATTGTTCCACTTTGATAAGTTCCTTCTGGAGCTCGTAGTTTAGTTCCATCTAAAGATTTTTGTAAAATTCCTCCTCCCATTCCTACAGAGAAAAAAGCACTTTTCCTTAATTCTCTAACGTAATTGTAGGAAAAAGAAACACGAGTATTTCGTTCAGCCCCCAATATATCATTTTCTACATCCAACCCCAAACCTCCACTAAGAAAATACCAAGGTAAATGTGCATTAAAATCTTGCGTAATTGGGCTACCATCTAAAGCTACCCATTGCTTACGAAATACACCTGTAACACTCAACGATTCGTCTAACCCAGCATAAGCTACGTTAAAGTTATAAGGGTTAAGCATATACAGGCTGTATTGAGCAGGTTGCTGCGCAAAACAGGGCTGAAAACTCCCTAAAATTAGGAGGAATAGTATCTTTGAGCAAAAATCTTTCATAACAATTTAATGAATCGCTAAATAAAGTTACTAAAAAAACTCCAATGAAGTTTATAATATGACTAAAGGGTTAAGGAAGTCTTACTATTTAACTATTCATTAACATTAATAGGTCTGTAGTTGTTTGAACAGGCATTTTGCAAATGTGCTCTTCACAAAGGTAAATCATAGTTTCTTCTTCTACCTCTCTACCATCTAATAAGGCATAATTTTCATTTTCATGATTTGACGCCATTATGACTCTTCCACCTATAAAAAGCTGTTGTACTTCAGCGGCTATCTTCATGGCATCTTTCCCTATAATTGCAATTTCTTTAAGCGGAAAAACTCTATTTAAGGCTGCTTCACTCCAATAAGAAAAGGAGGCAGCATATTTTTCCATTGCTTTTTTCATCAACAACAGCATCTCTTCCGTTATCTGAGTATAGCTGTCTTTAGATTTTATAAGTGCCAAGCGCTGTAGATTATGAATCATCATGGAATTACCGGATGGAACTGCACCATCATATAAATCTTTTCGACGATAAATTAAATCTTTTTGCTCTACAGAGGTATAAAAAAACAGCTTATTTTCCTTATCAAAGAACTTATCAATCGTGTAATTTGCCAACTCATGGGCTCTTTCTAAATAGCTTACTTCAAAAGTGATGGAATAAACATTAATAAGAGCATCAATCAAGAAGGCATAATCATCAAGGAATGCGGCGTATTGCTTCACTCCTTTTTTGTAGGTATGGAAAAAGGATAAACCTTTCTCATTGGCAAGCTTTTGCAAAATAAATGCCAAATTTTGCTTGGCAACCTCCAAATATTCCTCTTTTTGTAGAGCTTCGTAGGCCTTTGCATACGCTGAACACATCAAGGCATTCCAACCTAACAAAATTTTATCATCCAAACCTGGGCGTACACGGCGCTCTCTATGTTTGAGCAACGCATGATTACATTTTTTAAGAAAATGACTTAACTTTTTGTGCCCGATATCATTTATACGGGCGAAATCGTTAAAAGTCTCACTTCTACAAAGAATATTTTTTTCTTCCCAGTTTCCTTCTTCTGTAATGCCGTAAAAAGCGCTATACAATTCGGCATCATCTCCTAGTACAATTTCAACTTCTTTTTTATCCCAAACGTAAAATTTCCCTTCCACCCCTTCTGTATCTGCATCTAAAGCAGTATAAAATCCTCCCTCCTCTGAAGTCATTTCTCGCCCAATAAATTCTAGGCACTCCATGACGGTTTCTTTATACAAGGTTTTTCCAGTCAATTTATAAGCATCTGCCAGAAGATTTACCAACAAGGCATTATCGTACAACATTTTCTCAAAATGAGGAACTAACCAAGCGTTATCGGTCGAATACCGACAAAAACCTCCACCTAAATGGTCATAAATTCCTCCTTTGATCATTTTTTCCAAAGACAACTCCAGATGTTCTAAAGCTGCTTTGTTTTTTGTATGATAATGATAATTCATCAGGTACCGAAGTCCCATAGTGCTAGGAAACTTTGGCGCACTGCCAAATCCTCCCTCTACCTTATCAAATCGACGACGTAAACTATCAAAAATGCCCTGAGCAAAATCTTTTGAGAAAATTGTTTCTACAGAAAGCCCCAAATCTTCTTCCTTCGTAAAAGCTTGATCGGAGGATTTTATGTATTCCATCAGTTTTTCTGCTTGGCTTTCTACCGTTTCCCTCTTTTGAGAAAAAGTATGTGCTATATTTTTTAGGACGGCGAACCAAGATGGTCGGTTATAAGCGTCCTTAGGAGGGTAATAAGTACCTCCATAAAAAGGCCTACCGTCTGGTAGCAGAAAACAATGAAGAGGCCAACCACCTCCGCCTGTAATAGCCTGCACAGCAGCCATGTATATTTGATCAACATCTGGTCTTTCTTCTCGGTCTACCTTGATATTGACAAAGTTTTCGTTCATGTATTGAGCTATACGTTCATCCTCAAATGACTCCCTCTCCATTACATGACACCAATGACAGGTGGAATACCCTATACTAACTAAAATTGGTTTGTTTTCTTTTTGGGCTTTTTCAAAAGCTTCCTCTTTCCAAGCATACCAATCTACTGGATTATACGCATGCTGAAGCAAGTATGGACTCGTTTCATATTGCAAGCGATTGCCTAGTCTGTTTTTGTTCATTTGTCTTTCTAAATGGCCTGTCAATGAATAAATTAACGTTATTCAACTCCATTAAACCACAAAATCTTTAAGGCATTTCCTAAGAGAAAATAAGTCCAAAAGGTAGAGGCTGAATAGATAAAACTGATTTTCAGGGGTATTTATTGTCTATTGAATAACTTTTTTTTGATCTTTTTGAATTTATAGACCAAGTATAACCGTTTTCCACGCTATCACTAGTGGCTCTGTTCAGAAGCTCTAGACAGTTTCGACTTGTTATTTTTCCGCTATACTGCGTTGCTCATGCAAGTAGCTAAAAAATAAGACCCTAGCAAACGTTTGCTTGCTAGGGTGTTTGAAGAAAGTAAAAAAACAAGAACTGTTTTTCAAAACTTCCCAATATCTTATCCTACAAGGCCACTACTTTTCCACGAGCTTGCCATTTGATTTTTGTAGATACATATCAATGGCTTTGGTCATAGAAGGTACTTTTGGTGTAGGAACTTTAATGTTAAGATTTAGGTCTCTATCAAGAATAGCTCCACAGGTCGTTTTGCCGAACCCCGCAATACGCGTTTCATTCTGCGCAAAATCTGGAAAATTCTCAAACAAGGACTTAATTCCAAGTGGACTAAAGAAAACCAGCATATCATAGGTAATATCACTGAGATCAGAAAGATCACTAGAAACCGTTTGATAGCACATAGCTTCTTTAAAATCGAAATTATTGCTTGTCAAAAAATCTACAACATGTTTACTGCCCAAGTTGGAACAAGGGAGCATAAACTTCTCCTTCTTCCTGTGTTTCAACAAAGTATCCTTCATGTCAAGAATAGTCCGTTTTCCAAAGAACACCTTTCTTTTTCGGTAAACGATAAATTTCTGAAGATAAAGCGCTATGGCCTCAGAAAGGCAAAAGTACTTCGTTTCTTGCGGCATTTTAATGCGCATCTCTTCACAAATACGGAAAAAATGTTCAATAGAGTTTCTGCTAGTAAAGATAATCGAAGAAAAATTAGCTGGGCTAACTTTTTGCTTTCGAAACTCCTTATAACTAACGGGTTCTACATGGATAAATTGTCGAAAGTCTATTTTGATATCATACTTCTCAGCAAGATCAAAATAGGGAGAGCGAACTGGTTTGGGCTGTGAAATCAGAATACTCTCTACTCGTTTGTAAATACTGTTATTACTCAACCTTACGGAGTTTTTTTGGTTAAACGATTGTTCCCCAAGTAGTCACCAACTTAACAAGCACTACTATAGGTGCGATTTCGACGGTGCAAAGGTAAATAAAAAAATGAAACTTATGAAACGCTAAAAACTTATTAGCGATTATAAGTCCTCTAATACTGCGGTAAATATAGACGGCTAAAATCATTCCTCCTGCCAAATATAAGAGCGGTAGTTTTACACTTTCTGGTGCAAAAGCCAAGCCTACATTAAATGGAATGATCAGCAATCCAATAACTTGATTATAGATAGAAATCATATAGCTAAACAATCCAAGCTCCTTGCCGAAGGGGAAAATTCCACGCAAAATATTCAATAAAGAGTGACGTAAGAAAATCAACACTCCCACAAGAAGAACAAAGAGAAAAAGGATAACTATACCTGCACTTCCTTTTAATAAATTGAGATGGTGAGCCGCCAAAAACAAGAAGACTCCCATATTTATTACATAAAACAAATAAAATAAGACAAAATACCCCTGAGAAGAATCTTTTCGCTCTCGATGAAGCAAGCTCAAGATATTTGAATTTGTAAATGCTCGAAAACTATCTCGTAGTTCTGTCCCAAAAACGGTATTAAAAAACGCTAATAAAGCCATAAGGAACAAGAAGATTCCCCCTAACCAAAAATGAGATATTACACTTCCTCTTGGTACATCAAGGTTTATATTAGGCAGTGAAGAAGCATTGGGTTTGTCTGTTGGTATTGGAGCTACTTTAGGATTAAAGACTTCTTCCCTTGGCTTTTCCTTTACTTCTACTTCTTCATTATGCTTGACTTCAAAAGGATTTGACCAATCCACTTTCTCTTTTTCCTTAAGGGCTTCTTTCTCTTTGCTTTGAGCTTCCTTTTCTAGTTCTTCAAGCCGCTCAGGTAATTCAAAAGGATTGCTAGAGGTATCCCCGTTTTGGGCAACCAAAATATTCGCCAGTAATATAAAAACTGACAAAAAAACTATAGATTTGGAGAGATAAACACGCATAAATATTCCCTAGTACAAAAAACCTTGAACGAAAAAATAAAAAAACCAAGAGTTATTTAGATAATACAATAACTCCATCATTAGGCTTTTATTTATTTTTTTCGAAAAAGTGGCTCCTGAATCAAAAATTCATGCAAAAGTACGGTAAATTGTACGATTTTCCACCTTTTGATAAGCAATGCTTTTTAGGTTTTTCCTTAAACCAACGGCGAAACATGTTTTTCAACTCCTTAGATATGACGTAAATTTCAACAAAAGGACACAAAATTATCTTTAAAAATAATTTACATAACCAAAATGAATTTTTCCCGAGCCAAAATCAATAGGATTGCCCAACCTTCTTCCTAGGGCATAGTTAATACCAAAAACACCGGCCTTTGTTTCAAAAGTCATTCCCACGCCAAAACCCAACGGCCAATCTATCCGATCATTAGCAGCACTTTTATGCTCCACTACGGCATAATCACCAAAAGCATATAAGTAGGAGTTTTCAGCTATCATAAACCGGAACTCCGTGGAAAGCACCGCATACTTAGAGGCAAAAATAGCTTCTTCATCAAAGCCACGTAAAAGACGCATACCTCCAATGCGGTACAATTCATTTTCATAAACCGATTTTTCGGCAAAAAGCATCCCTACTTCTAAGCCTGTTTTCAGCGTTGTTCGCTTAGTTATTGGCAAATAGTATGCTCCTCCCAACTCAAATGAAAATTGATAGTTTTTTACATCTAAGCTATCGTATAATGAAGCAAAATCGAAGTCGTAGGGAGGATCTTTACCGACAATATCCCCGACTTGGGGGTTCTCTCTAATCTTTTTAACGCCTGCTCCTCCTCGAAGTTTCGTTTCCCAACCCTTTCGTGGATTAAATCGATAATCGAGCTGTTGAAATCGATATTCCAAGCCAAAAGAAGAATACACAACATCCAAATTATCGGGCAATTCACGCGTATTACTGACCTTTGTCGTGTCAATATTCAACACGTTGGTTGTCTTAGAGTTCCAAAATGCTTTCAAGTAGTTTCTACCTTCAAAATGGTATTGAATACCCACATCCCATATTAGATCCAAGTAGGAAGTATCCCGCTTGTATAAATCAAAATTGAGGTCTACCCCAAAGGGCAAATTTAGTAGATAAGGATAAAGGAAATGAATATCTAGGCTTTGGGTTCCTGGCCTCAATTGATCCCACTCCACACGAATTTCTTTGCCTGTACCGAAGGGGTTTTCCAAATTAATCTTAGCATTTCCTGTAAGAATCAACTTGCCCGTTTCTGTATTTTTGGGTAAGAAACCAAGGAGCAAGTCAAATTGACTTGATTTTTTAGTGTCTAAAAATAGATTCACGGTCGCTTTTCCTTCCGTAAAGGTGAGGTAAGGCGGCTGGGTTTCTTTTAGAAAACTAATTTCACGAATACGGCTACTAATACGTTTGATTTTGCTTTCATCGTACAAATCACCTTTCCGAAGCCCCAAGTAAGACCCAAGGTAACTGCTTGATATTTTGGCTTCTCCTTCTTGGTTTATGGCTTCTAATACAACCAATTGCTCCTTGTCTAGAAACAATTTCGCGTATACACGGTTTTCGACTACCCGCACGCTATCCAGTCTCACCGAGGCAAAAGGATACCCATTATTCTCTGCAAAACGTAAAAGTTTATCTTGTAAAGCAAGGATTTCTTTGAAGTGTAAGGGCTTATTTTGAAATAGTTTCTCTTTAAAACCGATTTGGTCAAGGAAGACTTCATCCAAATTCCCATTTTCCAGTCGTCCCCATTCATAAATTTTACCGACATAAATGAAGGCACGATGCAAACTGTCTGCTACCGCAATGCTATCAATAGACGCTGCTAGGTATGCCTTACTATGTAATTGCTTTAAAATCGCTTCCCATTCCTTGCGAACTTTTGCAGAATCTGCTACTTCTTGGTTAAAGGTCAAGGCTTTTTCCAAAAAATCGACTTCTTTATCCAAGGGGACAAGTTCTAAATAGTGCTGTCCTTTTCCAAGAAACGGCAGTATTAGAAAAATCAAAAGCCAATATTTGAAGGAATAGCTCATAGACTATTAAACGCTGGAAAGCTGGAAAAAATTATAGGCTACCAAGTTTGTTTTTGCCAAGAAGAAAACAGCTTAGTGCCAACACAAAAAGCGCATTCCGTTGATGGAAAGCGCTTTTTGGAAAGCTAAGAGAAAAAATCCTTAGATTCTTATAGGCTATTGACAAAACGCGTCAACTTGCTTTTTAAGTTGGCGGCTTTATTCTTGTGAACCTGATTGTTTTTTGCCAAACGGTCAATTTTAGAAATTACCTTAGGCAAGAATTTTGAAGCTTCTGCTTTCTCTTCCATGTCTCTCAACTTCTTCAAGGCAGAACGCATAGATTTTTTATAGTAACGGTTATGAATCCGTTTCTTCGCATCTTGACGAATTCTCTTCTTCGCTGATTTATGATGTGCCATTATTCTAGCTTTATAATCAAGTGATTTAAATTGGAACGCAAATTTAGGGCTTTTCTTTAGAAAACAAAACTTTTTCTAACAAATTGACAGAAGAAAATACGATATTTGGCTTTCCTTAGACTAAGATCCAAAAAACAATCTAAATATAAAGGTATTTATTTGGCGTTTAACTTGGTTTATTAAACAATATCTTACAACTTTGGGCTTTCTTTGTAAACTTTTGGCAAAAGTTTGTTGTGGGTAGATAGTAGCGTTTATAACGACATTTTGATTTTTTCTTCGAAAAATGAAGTCATTTTGAGGGAAAATCTCGTTGAACTACCCTAAGCTATCCTCTACTTGATACTAGCTTTGCCAGCAAAAACCATTTAGCAACCATTTTTTAAAAGAAAAAATAAGCTTTTTCTTTTCTGACACATACTTTTTTGACAATCATGAGCGATTATTCATATATCTTCAATGCTCACCCTAGTTTCATTGATTCCATGTATAAAAACTACCGGAACAACCCGGAGTCCATGGAAGATGGGTGGCGTACTTTTTTTCAAGGCTTTGATTTTGCCACCGGGAATAATGGGACAGCGTCTGCAATGAGCGAAATGCCTGAAGGACTTTCTTATCAAGAGTTCAATGCTTTCGCCATTATTTATGCTTTCCGTACAAGAGGGCATTTGTTGTCTACCACCAATCCTATTCGAGCGAGAAGGGATCGAAAACCAGGCTTGGATCTATCGGATTACAATCTTTCTGAGGCGGATTTGGATAAGCGTTTTGTGGTAGGGAAAGAAATAGGCTTGGAAAATGCTACGCTACGAGAGATTATCGCTGGCCTGAAAAAAATCTACTGTGGAAATATTGGCTTCGAGTATAATTATATCGAAGACATGGAACGCCGTAAGTGGTTGCGTCAGAAGATTGAAGAAGGCATGAGCAAGGGATTTGGGCATGATATAGCGAAGAAGAAGCGTATTTTGCAGAAGCTAAACGGCGCTGTGGTTTTCGAAAAATTCTTACATACTAAGTATGTGGGGCAAAAACGATTCTCGCTCGAAGGTGGTGAAACAACCATTGCGGCTTTGGATGCCATCATCAACCAAGGTGCCAAAGGAGGTGTTGAGGATTTTGTAATTGGTATGGCGCACCGTGGGCGATTGAATGTTTTGGCCAATATCATGGGCAAAACTTATGAGGAAATTTTCAACGAATTTGAAGGAAATATGCTGCCTGACCAAATCTTTGGCGATGGCGATGTCAAATACCATCTTGGCTTTTTCTCTCAAGTAGAGACGATTGATAAAAAGAAGGTGGAATTGAAGCTGGCGCCGAATCCTTCGCACTTGGAATCTGTAGATCCTGTTGTGTTGGGTTATTCTAGAGCGAAAGCTGATATTCTTTATGAAAGTGATTACGATAAGATTCTTCCGATTCTTATCCATGGTGATGCGGCTGTTGTTGGGCAAGGTATTGTCTATGAGGTCGCTCAGATGAGTAAATTGGAAGGTTATTATACTGGAGGGACGATTCATTTTGTGATTAATAATCAAATTGGTTTTACGACTGATTTTGATGATGCTCGTTCTTCTACCTATTGTACACCCGCTGCGTACCTAGCACAAGCGCCGGTTTTCCATGTCAATGGAGATGACCCAGAGGCCGTTATTTTTGCGGTGGAATTGGCGACAGAATACCGCCAAAAATTTAATAGTGATGTGTATGTAGATATGGTGTGCTATCGTAGACATGGGCACAATGAGGGTGATGATCCGCAGTTCACGCAGCCTCAGATGTATAAAATAATTTCGAAGCATCCGAATCCTAGGGATATTTACATTGAGCAATTGATAAAACGCGGTGAAGTGGAGAAGGCTTTAGCAGAAAAGATGAACGAAGAGTTTTGGAACTTGCTTCAAGAGCGCTTGGATGAGATCAAGGAAAAACCGCTTCCTTTCAAGCATCAAAAGCCGGAACTTGCTTGGGCAAAACTGAAACGGCATACGACTTATGAAGATTTTTTAGATTCTCCAGAGACGGGAATCGCTAAGAGAACTATCGATCAAGTCCTTGACCACTTGGTGGCTCTTCCTGAGAATTTCACTCCTTTAAGTAAGGTACACCGCCTTATCAAAGGAAAGAAAAAGCTACTGGCTGCTAAGGAATTGGATTGGGGACTAGCAGAATTGGCGGCTTATGGTTCTATCCTTCTTGAGGGTAAGGACGTGCGCATGAGTGGCCAGGATGTGAAACGAGGAACGTTCTCTCATCGTCATGCTGTACTAGTGGATGTGGAGACGAAAAAACAATACAATCGTCTTAGTGGGATGGCAAAAGGGCAAGGAGACTACCGTATTTTCAATTCTTTGCTTTCTGAATTTGGTGTTCTAGGCTTTGAGTTTGGTTATTCTCTGGCTTCTCCTGATTCCTTGGTGATTTGGGAAGCGCAGTTTGGTGATTTTTATAATGGTGCGCAGGTCATGGTCGATCAGTTTATTTCTGCTTCTGAAAGTAAGTGGGGATGGATGAGCGGTTTGGTCATGTTGTTGCCTCACGGCTACGAAGGCCAAGGCCCAGAGCATTCTAGTGCTCGATTGGAGCGTTTCCTACAGCTTTGTGCTGAAAATAATATGTGTGTGGCGAATGTAACCACTCCAGCGAATTTTTTCCACTTGCTTCGCCGTCAATTGGAGCGACCTTTCCGTAAGCCTTTGGTGGTGATGTCTCCTAAGTCGTTGCTTCGTCATCCTAAATGCAAATCCCCGATTTCGGATATAGGAAAAGGGAAAAAGTTCCAAGAAGTGCTTGATGATCCAGCCATTGGAAACAATAAAAGCAAAGTGGCTAAGGTGAAGCGTGTCTTGTATTGTACGGGCAAAATCTACTACGATTTATTGAAAAAGCAAGAGGAGGAGAAGCGTTATGATGTGGCGATTGTACGTGTAGAGCAGTTGTATCCGCTCCCTGATCAGAAAATTACGGCTTTGATCAGGAAATACAAGGATGCAGAAGCGGTTTGGGTACAAGAGGAGCCTTCCAATATGGGCGCTTGGCAATATGTCCTTACGCTTTACCGAAATACAGAGCTAAAACTCGTCGCTCGCAAGGAGAGTGCTTCCCCTGCTACTGGTTTTAAGAAGCGGCATGAGGAACAGCAGAAGGAATTGGTGAGAAGGGCTTTTGATTTGACGGAAGAGCTGTAGTTTTGTTAAGAAAATTCTTTTTGTAAAAATAGAAAAGCCACGAGATTTATTTCGTGGCTTTTTTTGATCTACAATGTACTTGTCAAGACCCAATCGCTAGAAACCTTCGTTTGATTAAGGAGGAGAAATGTGTTTATCTTCCTCCAGTAAGATTTTTAAAATCGGCCAATAATCTGCTTTAACTAAGTCCTGAAAACGGATAATTTTGTGTTTATTGAGATATTGGAAAAAAGAACAAATAGAACTATGAATTTCTTCCAAGATACGAAGCTCCTGAATTTCACCGATAATATTTGTTTGCTCGTGTTTTTGTAGCAAAGTTTTTAAATTTTGCACTTGTTCTCCCCAGTATTTATAATAATCATCTCTACCTTCAGGTGCGAAGTATTTAGCATCCCCAAGAAGAATGGGCAAAATTCTGTCTTTAAAATCTAACTCTTTCATCAATTCTAGAATTTCATACATACAAGATTTTGATTTTAGGAATTCGTCACTGATAAGAACAATAGCATGAGGCGTTTTCCTGATTTTTTCCATGAATTCTTTAATAGAAGCGCCTAGCATAAGCCTTCTTGTATCCCGTTCAAGAACAATCTCAAATTTCTGCCTAAAATCGTTATCCACTTGGTCAGCTTCTTCTTTATTTTTATGACAATAAGCTAAAAATATTTTCTTGTCCTTCAAGTCTTTAACAGACAGTTCGTAAAAGGGATATTGATGTCCAATCATATTTATTTTCTGATAAAAATTGGTATGATAATGATAAATATCTTTATCCATAGACGAGTGCGCAACGAGGTATTTTGCATGATGCGGAATTCGTTCTCCTTTATGAAAATTGTAGGTTCCTACAGGCAAAAAAACTTGGGTAGACTTGCCATCTCTACCGGTCTCTACATAACCAATAATTCCCATTCGGTAGAGCGAATCAAAAGCAGAGCTAGGAAAATCGGTTTCTTCAATAACGATTTGGTCGATCTCTTTCGCATTTTTTATGGGAATCACATTAGATTCAATCAAGCTACAAACGACATTATAGGCATCATTTTTAAAAAAGGGAATCATCTCAAACTTATACTGACGTAAGAGGATATTACTCATATCATTTACGGCTTACCGAATTGCTGTTGCTGTTCTATTATTAGCTTTGATCCCATAACAAATACTTGCACCAATAGCTACAATTTCTCTTGGACGGCGAAAGGAATGCCTTAGGATAAAATCAAAAACATTTTCCTTTCTTTTTCTGCCGTATTCATTTCTTACAAATCTATGTTCGATTTCATCGAAGCCAAGAAAACGAACTAAAGCCTCCTTAGCCTTTGGTTTCACCAAATCACGAGTAGCTGTTTTATTAATGTTTCGAATAAAAATATCACGTAACTCTTCATCGGTATAGTTCAATTCCGTCGTGTAATTAAGATCTTGCAGAACCGTAGACGAATTTACAAGAGCATAAGCTTCGCTACGAATAGAAGCAAAAATCTTAATATGTCGATTGGCTTCACATAGGTTCTTGACTGCTTCCCGCAAACCTATTTGAGCATTTATCCAAACCCAAGGAGATAAGACGTGGTTTTTTTTCGCTTTCTGTAAATCATAATAAGTATCTCCTACATGTTTGTCAAATGCCTCATCTACATTATCAATAAAAACAGCAACTTGAGAAGTCAGGCCTTCAAAAACAGGCGATAACTCCTTAAAAACTAAATTATAGTACTTGTGAATTTTGTTCCTATCTTCAAGGATACAGAAGAGAATATCTTTTAGTTTTTTCGCTTTGCCAAGAAGAGGCTCTAACTTTTTTGGGAGTTTTTCCGGCATTAAATTTTGAACAATAAGCAGGTGTAGTGCTAAAGTCCAAATCATACGCCATACATCTATGCGCTTGTATTTATTCAGTTCTTTTATGGAAAAATGAGTATCCAATTCAACCAAACGCTCGCTTAGGTCATTGACGGGAATACATTTAAAGCCTGATTTAGCTCTATACTGCTTACTTTTGGCTTTCAGCAATAAGGTTTTACCAAAACCTTTAGGCGCTACGATGAAGTACTTGCAGTCATTTTCATCGGTTTTAAGGTAAGTTCGAATAGATTGGTTATAGACAATATGTCTTTCCAGATCATCCAAATCTTTCAATTTGATGGTATTAGCATCTGTGTTCCATGCTATCATTGTATTGTTTTTTTAGGATGCTTGGGGGTAAGTAATCCTTATTAATCAATGTTATAACACTGCTAAGTACAAAAACGTTGCCTAAACGCTATTTTTTTTAAATATTTTTTTGCTCACGCGCTCTAAGATGGCAAAAAGGAAGGCATTCCAACCTTACGCATTGCTTCTCCTGCTTCGGCGAAGTTGCTCTTATGGTTTAGCGGAGGAAATTCAAGAACTAAGGCCAAATTTCATCAATTTACAATACAAATATTTTGCTCCCATCAGAAATATCTATTTACCCATGAAAATCAGTAAATTAAACAAAAAATATTGCTACTTCTCCTTTAGATTCAACTTTAACACCCTTCATAAAAAAATAACATACAAGACATTAAGCAGCAAGACAAAACAATTACAATCAATCCAAAAATTACCAAACTTTAAAAACTTTTGTTAACTTTGGTAAAGGTCTAGTGGTACTGTGTCTAAGTGATTGATAGTTTAGGTGCGGTGATTTTTTTGTTAGCCAAGGTGCGAAGAGTGAAGGTAGCTGTAGCGACCAGAACGATAACACGGGATAACGGAAAAATAACTAGCTTAAGTTGTCTGGAACTAAGAGGCAGCAGCATTAGACTTAACTTCTCATTAAGAGCATCCACCGCCATATTTTCTGAGAAATTTTCATTAGAAGAGCTAGCTAATGTTTTTTGCAGAGAATATACCGTTAATATATTGTTACTCCAAAGCACTTAGCATCACCTGCTGAGGCGCTATGATAAGCATAGGTTAAACTTTTGATTGGATAAACTTGTAGCTTACCCATCCGCTCTTGCGGTTCTTTCGCTCAATATCTTTACGATATTAGCCTTTTGGGTACGCTCCTTTATGCTGTCTTGTTCAATTGCTCAATAACCTTCGTCGTCTGACGAATAGGGCAATAGATTCAATATAGATTCTCCACATTAAAGTAACAACTTTATGGCTTCATGGCTCTTCTTAGGTGAAGTTGAGCGGTTACTAAACATTCCCGTATATTAATTATTCCTCCATTATTTATTATTAAATAACTAACTATGAAAAATTTATTTTTTTCCATTTTCTTTTTTGTATTTGCTTTTGCATTTCATTCATGCAATGAAGATGAACTCCTTCTTTCTCAAGAGGATGAAACCACTGCTGTTTTTTCAAATGCTGAAGCAACGGCAATGGAGACTCCTGAGTATTCAGCAGCTCTTCAGCGTTTTGTAAGCTATGAGTATCCTAATCAATCTATCCAAAATCTAGCTGCCTTTAAGATTGATCAAACAGAGTACTATAGCATTACGCTCAACAATGAGCTTCAAATCACTGTTCCTACTGAAGATGTAAATTCTTACAGACCAAGTAGAACACGTGGTGGTGGTACTACGGATACTGGTACAACGAACACGGGTACAACAAACACGACAGATACAGGAACAACGAACACGACGCATACGGGTACAACGAATACAACGAATACAACGAATACCCATACAGGTACTTGTACAGACACTCATTCTGGTACGCATACTGGAAGTCATTCACACTCTCATTCTCATACTCATACTGGAACAGGTACAAATACTTGTACTAACACTCACACAAGTACGACAGGTACGCATACGGGTACAGGCACTTGTACGGACACTCATTCTGGTACGCATACAGGAAGCCATACTCATTCTAACACACATACCCATACTGGTAGTACTTCTACTTGTACTAATACTCACACGGGTACAACAGGAACTCATACGGGTACAGGGACTTGTACAGACACTCATTCTGGTACGCATACGGGTACGCACACTCATTCGAATACGCATACGCACACGGGTACTGGGACTACGACTTGTACTGATACGCACACTAGTACAAATACAGGTACTGGTACTACGAATGACGATGATGATGATGGTACGCATACCACGAATACCACAAACGATGATGATGATGATGGTACGCACACAACAAATACCACAAATGATGATGACGATGATGGTACAAGTACTACAACAGGTACTACAGATACGACTACAGATGATGACGATGATGCAGGACAACCCTGTAATGCACCTGGTACGCCAAGTGTAATGATTTTCAATGGAGGAACAGCAGCCGTTGTCTACTGGAGCCCTGTTTTTGATGCTTCCTCTTATACCGTTCAGTATAGAGCGCATGGTACAGCTACCTTTACGATTATCCAAGCTGCGAATAATATCGTTATGATACCTTCTTTGGTCTTTTGCCAAAACTATGAAGTCATCGTGACTGCAAATTGTTCTGCTGGTGCTTCTCAACCTAGCCCAACTGCTTCTTTCCAAACTGTTTACGGTTCAAGTGGCCCTTGCTAATAGGTTAAGTATTGTAGAAAAAAACCACAAGCGTTAAACTTCTTTTGGTTAAAATAGTAGAGGGTAGGAGGATTAATTTCCTTCTACCCTCTTTTTAATTTAAAATCCTAATAGTTTTCGATGCTTCGCTTGAAAAGACACCTTGACAAAGGACAAAGGACATAGGACTGCTACGACATTTAGTTAAAAATTAGGCCTTTGGACGACTACTTTTCCGTTCTTGATGCAGAAAATGAAATTTGGTTTTGTGGTTTTGGCGATTTTTTAACCATATAAGGCTCATAAGAAGATATAAGCATAGCGTGACGTTCTAGACAATATTAGCGACACTTTTTTCGTGGTTATGGCTTTGCTAGCTTAGGAATGACGAATTATCCGCGATAGGAATCGGGAGTTACCGTTTGGGCGTGAATTGGGCGTGAAAAACTTCTACTTTTATCCTTCGAAAAAACGGCAAAAAAAAACTTTACAACATACTGTAATTCATACGCTCTACTTGTAATTTCGCATTAAAAAAACAACAAATTGGAAGCATCTAGCACCTAGATTTAATGGTAAGTCTTACGACCTTTTCACCTAGATGCTTATGGAGGTACATAAGAAGGGGATAAAAGGGTTTTCTTGCAATAAATGCAGATTGACCTTTTATCCCCTATTTAATCATTGTCCATCTTTTAAAACAGACGCTGGCTTTCTAAACAGTTCCCTATCTAGGAATTATAGAGTAAATGCCGTTATTCTTCGTCCAAATAATTTTATCAACAGCATTGACATCGCCATCTAAATTCAGATCGCCTAGAAGATAGGCATTAAAACTTCCATTCTCTGTACTGAATCTCACCTTGTCATCTCCAGAAATATCATAACCAGAAACATCATACTGTTGCTCTGCATCTCCAGCAAACATAGCCCATCTATTTGGTGCCACTGTTGCTTGCCCTTGGCTTGCCCCTACGGCATAACTATCTTGACTTCTAAAGTCATAAGTTAGAGTATTGTTATTCAATTCGATAGCTTGAGGAGTAAGTACGCCTATATGGTTACGGTGTTCAATCAAAACATAATAGGAAGTTTCTTCAGGATCGAAAGGCATACAATCAGCGACGAAGACGATGCGGCCATCCCGTTCAAGCAAAGCGGCTGTTTTATAGATTTCCGTACTCCGCTCAACTCCTGTACGTACAGAAACCAAAACCCAGTCAACGACTTCATTATTGTAGCTGGTGCTATCAAACTCTATACCTTCTTCCCCTAAGTAATTCCAAGGAGGGCCAGAATAAGGATGTCCAACATTAGGCAATAAGGGCGATTGCCCTGGCAAAATACGATGTACCGTATTCAACATGGTGGTCATTTTCTCTGATGATGGGTCATAGGCGCCTTCTAGAAGAGCCCATAATTGGAGATCAACACAGCTTGGCCCTAGAATGGTCAGGAAAACTTTAGCCCGCTCGCATCGCTGCGGAATGCCGTTATCACATATTTGGTAAACAAATTCATCTGCGCCTACATAACCTGCATCAGGCATATACGTATAGTTGCCATCAGGCTGCATAATGACGACACCGTGTAAAGGACTACCGACTACCGTCACTTCCAAATCGTCCCTATTGCCATCAGGGTCACTGTCATTGGCAAGGACAAACCCAGCGTATAGGGTATTCATGGAAAGTGTATCACGATCAAACACGGCAAAAGGTGTGGCATTACAGATATCTACCTGTACCGTTACTTCATCTGTGGCTGAGCATCCATTTTTAGTCGCTGTGAGGGTATAAACGGTGGTCACAGGAGGATTAGCAAATGTATTTCCTTCAAAAGGATGGCTAAGGCCAATATTAGGTGTCCATTCATACTGTGAGGTAGGAAAATTAGAATCTCCTCCAAGTAAAACACCCTGCACATCAGGATTAAAACACATCGACCGATCTACCCCTGCATCTAAAGCAGGCGGATACTTCCGCTCTACCACGACTTCATCCGTAGCGATACAACCATTCCTATTTACTGTAACTGTATATGTTTTAGAAATCGGCGTATTTACTAAAGGATTAGGAGAAGTGGGGTCATCAAGTCCAATAGTCGGTGACCACGAATAAGTAACACCAGCAAGAGGGCCAGTAGGTTCGCCACCGATGCGTACACCTTCTCCACAATCTGATTTATCACTCCCTGCATCAGCAAATAATTCGCCATTTTCGACATAGATAGTCACCTCATCTGTCAAGACACAGTTGCCGTAAGAAACGATTACTTGATAAGTGGTTGTCGTATCAGGATAAACTACAGGTTTTGCGACGGAGGTGTTATTGATGTTATAAGAAGGACTCCATTGAAAAACAGCTCCAAAGGGGCCCGTAGAGCTACCGCCTAATTGGACTGATTCTCCAGGACATAAGATGGAATTCTGCCCCGCATCTGCATAGGCTGCTTGCCCTACGGTAATGCTTTCCGTTTGGGTAACACTACAAATATCGTTGGTCACGGTTAAGCTAATTGTTTTTATTCCTCCAGTAGTATAAAGTACATTTTCTGTACGGTTGGTAGAGAATGAGGGGACTGCACCGCTTCCAAAAAACCACGTATAAGTAGCGTCAGCGCCTTGATCTTCTGCCTCAAAACTCGCGTAAGAGGTAGCACAAATTTGAGTAGGAAGAATCATCGTAGCAATAGGGCAAGGTGTAATCGAAATGAAAACATTTGCTTGGCTACATGCAGAAGGTTGACCATTATCACAAACTTCGTACACAAAGCTGTCTTGCCCCATAGAACCGATAGTTGGTGTGTACTCGAAGAAACCACTAGGGCTTAAGGTTAGACTACCTTTGGCAGGAGGAACGACGAGCGCGGGATTGGCTAGTAGTGCATTGTTTTCAATATCCGAATCATTACTCAAAAGATTGCCGGTTAAAGTCTCTCCCTCTATAGCTTCTAGATAGTCTGGTTGTGCTAGGGGAGCATCATTAACGTTGTTCACATAGATATTTACAACTCCTTGAGTACATTGAACTGGAGGAATACTCCCACTATCACAAATTTGATAGGTGAATGGTGTAACATTTCCATAAAAATCATTGGCAGGAATGAAGGTAAGTGTACCACCAGTATTGAGCAAAACTAATCCTTCTGAAGCCGGCGGAGAAGAAGTTAACGCTAAAGAAGTCGGGTTTAAATCGCCATCTATATCTATATCGTTTTCCAAAACTAGGATATTGATAGGCACTTCTTCTGCTGCTTGTACATTATCGGTATTGGCTATCGGCCGATCATTTACAGGATTTACTTGTATACTTACGGTTGCTTGATCACAGAGGGAGGGGACACCATCATCACAAACAAGGTAAGTAAAATTATCAGTTCCATTATAGTCTACATCAGATAGATAAACAAAGACACCATTCGCCGCCATAGAGACTTGTCCATAAGTAGGTTCTACGATAAGTGTATTATTTACCGATAAAGTATTCCCATCCGCATCACTATCGTTGAGCAAGACATTCCCTAGTGCTGGCTCCTCCTCATTTGCAATTAAGACATCGTTCTGTGCAACGGGTGCATCATTTTCGGAGGTAACGGTAATGCTAAGCGCGGCTGTTGCGCAACTAACGGGTAAGGGTGTTCCGGTATCACAAACTTCATAGGTCATAGATAAAGTACCAGCGAAGTTGGCAGCGGGCACAAAAGTCGCTTGGCCTTGATTGTCTACACTAAAAAAACCTTGACTAGCAGTAGGAAGTGGGTAGAATTGTAAGGTCGAGATATCAAGCTGTCCGTCAATATCGTTATCATTGTCCAGTACATTAAAAAAGACTGGGGTACCTTCATTGGTCGTTACATTATCTGGGGCTAGGTTGGGAGCATCATTTTGGGGCAAAACAGTAATGTAAACCGTAGCATTTGCACAGAAGGAGGGCGTACTACCGTCACAAGCTCTATAGACAAAGCTATCTTGCCCCGAAAAATTGGGGTTAGGTGTGTAGTAAATATCCCCACTGGTTTGTAGCCCAAGTGTACCATTCGTCGGAAATACGACGGGTGATCCATCAATAGAGACAAAATTGCCATTGGGATCTAAATCATTGGATAAGACGTTGGCTCCCACAAATTCATCTTCATTGGTGACCAAGTAATCATCTTGAGGAGTAGGCGTATTATTGCAACTCTGCGTGGTAATAATTTGCTCGGTCGCATCAGCACATTCGAAATATTGAATGGCTAGAGCGACCTTGTAGTTGCCGATAGCATCCCAAGAGCTTGTAGCAGCCAAGGCATTGGAGAAACCAGGATCCCCATTTTCAAAAAGCCAAGTATAGTTCATTCCTGGTCGATTTTCATTGGCCAAGAAAATTGTTGGCGTATTTGTACAAACATCCTCTGTTGGAATGGTAAAATTAGCTGTGGGGCAAGGAACATTTTCTCGTCCTGGCGTCCCATTGGCCGAAGAAGCTTCCCAGTTCTGCGCCAAGGCATTATCCGAAAGAGGATCGATTAAGGAAAGCGAAGGCCCAAAGCCGTCGGGTTCTGTAGGCCAAGGAGCTGCATCATCATAATGAACAACATCAGCGAAGCAACGATTCGTATCAAAAAGTCGAATTTTCTCCCCTCCACTACTCAAGGTAAAACCAAGGGGCCCAAGGAAATTTTGAACGGTAGGATAAGCAGCCGCGAAGAAGCTGACATCCGAAACTAAGACTAAAAATCCATTCGGAGGAATAATCGTATTGGCAGGAAATTCGTAAGCTTTAGCAACATCATGCAATTCCCACCCCGTAAGATCCACTGCTACAGAAGAAGTATTGTGAAGCTCTAACCAATCGCCAGGAATAAACGTAGCTGAAGATTTGTAATTGATTTCATTGATGACAATGCCATGGTCTACCCCATCACAAAAATTTGTATTAGCAGCGCCAGGCGTACCCGAGGCATTGGTAGAAGGCGCCCAGTTTTCTCCTAGGGTATTGTCCAAGGCTGGGTCTATTAAGGATAGTGAAGGGCCTTCTCCAGTAAGCCCCTCAGGCCAAGGAGCTACATTGTCATAGTCTATAGCATCAACAACGCAACTTTCCTCGCTAAGCAACTGAATTTTTTCGCCTCCAGCACTAAACCCAAAAACTAAATTGCCTACATAATTGGAAACCTCGGGGTATACTGCCGTGAAGAAAGTGTCATTTTCTACCAGTGCTAAGTAGCCGCCAGCGGGAATAGTAGTTCCTACAGGCACGAAAAAATTAAATTTGGAATCTTGCAATTGCCAATTGGAAATATCCACTGCATTGGCGGTAGGATTGTGCAACTCTACCCAATCCCCACTATCATAAGTAGCTAGAGGATAAGAAGTAACCTCATTAATAACCAAACCAGCAGGATTGGCATAGCAAGGATTTGAATTCTCTGCGTTTGGCGTACCACAATCCGGTACAGAAGGATGCCAATTCCCAAAAAGATCATTATCCAAATCAGAATTGGTTAGCTCTAGAGAGGGGCCTTCTTCATCTGGAGAAGTAGGCCAAGGCGCATCATCATCATAGGAGACTTCATCAATGAGGTTGCCATTTGGATCGACTAAAGCGACAAGTTCTCCATTTCCCGACAATTTGCCTATGTACTCTCCATAGGCAGGAAAACCAAAGATCGCCAAAAAGGCATCCGAGTCGTTGGTCAAGACTAAAAATCCATTAGGAGGGATGATAGCATCTTCTTCAAATCGGAAACGTAAGCCTTCTTCAAAATAGCTGTGTTTTAGATTGATTGGTGTGTTTCCTTTATTTTTAAACTCGATAAACTCCGCATTATTACAAGGATCACTTGGCCCGTATTGTAGTTCATTGATGACAATGTTTGAGTAATCTTGAGGGCTGTAAAAAGTTCGTGGACACATAGCACTCCAGTTATCCCCACTTTTCACTCTAGCTTTTAAGGTTGTTACTCCTTGTAAGGCAATTGGAGAGGAATAGATTTGAGCGGTAGGAGAAATCCCCCCACCAAAACTTCTAGGATCCGAGCCATCTGTAGTATAATAGACTGTGCCATAACCGTTAGGATTGGTCACTGTGAGAGAACCATTTGGAAGGTTACCACCGTATTGAGAAAGTTGTACGGCTTGGAGGCTACTCGGATAGTATCCTTTATTCTTATAAAAATTGACAAGATTGGTGGAACGATTTTGAAAAAACACATTGATAACGTCTTCCACTTCGACCCTCCATTCATCATCCATTGACCAAGAGTCTGGAGCCCATCTTACCGTTTCTGCCAACAAAGGCAGCTCAATGCTGTTACTTCTCTCCCGATAAAGCGGCTCAAGATGCGTTCTCGTCAATAATCCTTCATTAAAGCAATGGCATTGCACACGGTCACCCAACAACACCCTAAACTCTTCTGCATCAAGCAATTCCGAAGGAATAGGCCCTGTTTTATGCGTTCCATCATAATTGACCAAAGCCCCATAATAATCTTCAAAGGTTCCTACATTTCCTAGGGTCAAATCAACATCCCAAATCATGAATTGGTAGGCCTGCTTTCCTGCATTGATATTGGTGGCTCCTAGGCTGTTATGATTTTGGGACCAATCAAAGTTGGCTATCCAATGATTCAGCACCAAATAATCAGCGGCCCGCTGTAAATTGACATAATTAGACAGCCCTGTGTAGTAAAACTCAAGGTTTAAGTTGAAGTTTTCTACATAACTTTCAAACTGGTCATAGAATGGAGGCGAAATAGGTTGATCAAGATAATTCCCATTTTTACGCGTTTCATAATGACTCTTTTTCCCACCATAATACTCTCTAAGAAACCCCGCTGTCGTTCGTTCCATAAGGTGATATTGCCCCATGTATTCGCCATTGACATAGGTATGTACATAGCGCCCATGCGGTGCAGGATACCCCAATTCTAATTCCCGATCAAAAAGAAAGCGGTTACGGAGAAATTGCGGATCCCTAAGGTTACCGTATTCCGCATTCAGACCATCTTGGCTCCCTGCTCGTAGTAGCAACTCATCAAAGGTAGAAGTAGGTCGAATACCGTATTCAAAGCCATCATCAAAAATAGGATATTCCAGCTCTTTGGCTCCATATTGAGATTTGAATTCTAAGCGATAATTCTTCTTAGGATTATCGGGACTCCCTCCCCAAGTTTGAATACCACAATGAATATTAAAAGCAGAGGTGCCATCGGGAAAAAATAACTCTACAGAAGTTTCCACTTCATCATCAACATGATTGTTAGAAACGACATCGGATGAGGTAATAGAAACCGTAGGAATTTCAAGCAAAGCATTTTTAACCAATTGGTTGTAAATAGGATTGCTTTGAATAGGATGATTCATATACCCACTATTCATGATGTCATTGAGAAAAATGTAGGTATGTGTTTCAACATCCGTTTCACTTACAGGCGTATAGGCCATGGCACGAATGTTATCCGTACCAGAAATGCTTATCGGACCATTGTAAATGCTTCCGTTCGTAATACTCGGTTTAGTGTTATCTCTTGTATAACGAATTACCGCAGTTGGTTCATCAGCGGTCAACGTTAATAAGAAAGGTGTTTCATAAAACCCTCGTTCAGAACTAAAGGTAAGCGAACTAACCGTTTGTCCAAAAACAGAAAAACTTAGTCCAATGAGCAGTAGGGTAAATAGGTTCGAATAATGCATAGTGAGGTTTAATTAATTGAATTAATTCCTCTCCCTTCAATCTGAATACTTCATAAATTACTGTAATAAGTAATTACAAAACATTCACATCAAAGCAAATCTCAATAAAAAGCTAAGAAAGCATTGAAACATAGGAAGAGGCATGTATATCCCAAAAGGAAATAAACAACATAAAACTATCAAAATTTTACACGGTTGTACGTTCTAGTTGGTGCTATAGCATTGCTACAAAAACGAAATTTTTGCAGTGAACTATAAACTGAATTAAGCGAATTCATCAAATGATTTCGAATCTTAATTCACCAAGGGCCATACCTTTTTTCACACTAGAATAAGCACAATAAATATGAAATGTGTTACTAATATCAATTTAACAGTTCGTAACTTTGCATTTCAGCGTTAAAATTTAAGCTTTACAAAAAAGTTGTTTTTTGTTTTTTTAGGCTGGGGAATACATAAAGGTGGAATAAAAAAGGAAAATAAAATTACATCAATTTTGCTAAAGAAGACAAGTTTTATTCTTCGTTCTTTCTCAAATTCAAGTAAAAATATAGAAAAAATTGTTACGCTTTGAATTCTACTTGAAATTTAAGAGGGTATTTTCCTTTCTATAATTTCGTAGACTATTTTTTCACTTCAAAGGTTGCATCAAATAGTCAAAAACTAGAATATATGTACGATTAAAGACACCAGTAAAAACCTCAGGCTACTGCTCAAAAAAACACTGAAATGATTTTTTACAAAACATTTTTTTTGCTAGACATTTAATTGAAATTAAGTCAAGGAATTATAAAGACAAGTAATCTACAAATAAAACTAACTGCAATCAGTATTTAAGGCATTCAAAAAAATATAGAAACACTTTACAAAAAGGTCCTTAGAATTTGCTTTTCATTTTATATCCGTTCAAAACCTCTTGCTCAAACTTTACCATTTTCTTTAGTATAAAAGAAAAAATTCTTAAAGATATAGGTTCTAGTTTTAGAACTCTATGGAAAAAAACACGTAAAACTATAACCTACTAGAGGATTATTGTATAGAGAAACGTAAAAATCATGAATGATATGCTCGAAAAGCTTCTTGTTGAGCTTAAAGCTAAGGGGATTCGTCTAATCCTTCAAGGTGGTAAATTAGAGGTCAAATCTAATAAAAAAATTGCTTCGGCTGATTTGCTAAAAATACAACAGGTTAAAGAGATAGTTTTAACCTACCTTACGTCTACTTCCAACAAACGTTTTTTAGCTGATAATCAACAAAGAAGGCTTTGGAACCTAGAGCGGCAATATGTTGAATCGCCTAGGTACAATCAGGCGCTACCTTTTCATATAGAAGAAAAGATGGACGAGTATTTTTTGCGAGATTCTCTAAGGAAAGTAGTCCTTGCTTTTCCTCAATTACGGCTACGATTTCAAGAGGTCGAGGGACAACTCCATAAGTTTCATGATCTTTCTCCAAAATGTATTCAATTAGACCTTATTGATTTACCGAATCATGAATGTACTGGTAGAAATCGCTTAAAAGAATATGTGCAGAAACCCTTTGACTTGGTTACAGGCCCTTGCTTCCGCCTAGGTTGCCTACGTTCTCCATCTACAAAACAAGACATCTTGGTTCTTGTTATGCATCAAATTATAGGCGATTATAGCTCAATGGCTACGTTTATGAGGGAACTGATGAAAGCTTATGCGGGGCAGCCAATCAGCCAACGTGCCTTCGAACAACAGCGGAAAACTATCCGCGAAAAGGCGACTTCGGTTCATTATTGGTTGAATAACTTAAGGGATGTACAACCCCTTAGTTTTCTTGAGAATAGGACTTGTACGCCTAGTACGAAGGGGCGAACGGTTTCTATTAATTTTTCAGTGGCCAACACCAACAAAATGCTGCGTTTTTGTGCAGATATGCAAGTACATCCTGCTGTTTTGCTCCAAACTTCTCTTCAGTTTTTCTTGCATAATTTATCGAAAGAGAGGGATTTTATTATTGCTACGCCATTAGACACGCGTGATGAGGTTACCGAGGATGGTGTTATTGCCAATTTCACTCGCTTGTTTCCTATTCGGGAGTCCATTTCTACCTCCAATAGCCTTGAGGAGGCGCTAAAAAAAGTAGAACTTTCTTTAGCTAAAATCATGCATTACAAGCACATCCATTGTCAACGCTTAAGATCCATCATTAAGAAACAAAATACATGGTCTGTTGCTTTTCCGCCTTATCAAGTGCTTTTTCATTATATCAATTCTGTCAATTTTTTAAATAATGCTCTCCCTAGTCTTCGCCCTGTTTCCTTTGAACGCGGAATAGCGGATCTGGATCTTTCTTTTCAATGTATTTTAGACGCACAAGGTTTAATTTTTCAATTGGAATATCGAAATGAATTATTTGATGATAAATCGGGCATGGCTATTCTTATACAATTTACCCAACTTTGCAAGAAACTGGTAGATACTAAAGGGGCTGCTTTTTTAACTAAAGCTTTTGCCTAAAA
>JAHDHB010000283.1 GCA_020631545.1 Saprospiraceae bacterium
CCTTTGGAATCAATTTTTCTAGCAAAGAAAAACAAGTAAATGAGTGGAAAACGGAAGTCTTGAATACTTAAGGCTTTCTACCCCTATCTTCCACCGGTATTACGAGGATTGAGAATCAAACTCCTAAGAATTTACAAGTACGATTACGCAAAATGCATTTAAATGCGTAATTTTATCGCTCACAAAAAAATAGCACGAACTTACCCAACTGTTAATGCCTTCATTAGGAAAAATATTCAGCAAGTATACAGGCGATTTGCGAAGCATTCGATTGTTTTATTTTATCAACAATCTTTTGAATGCAAGAAAATTACGCCACAATAAGAAGCTTTATCAAGAGATGGGGCTTCACAAAAGTATTTATAGCAGCATTCAAAGTAAAGACTTCGAAAAATCTACTCCAACCACCGAAATTCCTTGGCTTGACCGGCCAAATGCTAGAGAAGCTCTTTTGAATCATCCTGACTATATGACTTTTGACTCAGCAACGAGAGAACAACTCTTGCACTGGATCGAGAATGGTTATATTATTCTCAAACGTTTCTATGCTAAAGAAGAAACAGAAGAGCTTAATCGTGAAATTGAGCGCCTATTAGCTAGGAAGGATGCAGATTTTAATTTTACAGGCCGTAAGATCATGAATGGTCATGAGGTATCGCCAATCATCGATACTTATTTTAGGAATAAACGCATTGTTCAACTTTTGAATTTCATTATGGGAGAAAAGGTCTATCCTTTCCAAACCATTAACTTCGTACAAGGAAGTGAACAACGGGCTCATTCAGATTCTATTCATATGACCTCAGAGCCAAAGGGTTATCTTGTGGCTACTTGGGTGGCCCTAGAAGATACGGATGACCAAAATGGCCCACTTTTTTACTATCCAGGAAGCCATAAATTGCCTTATATTATGTCCACGGATTACAATAGTGGAAATTCTAGATGGCGAATTGGGAAACAAAACTACAAGCGTTACGAGGATAAAATTGAGGAAGTTGTTCAACAAAATAATCTTAAAAAAGCCTACTTCTATGCAAAACAAGGTGATGTCCTCATTTGGCATGCCAACCTAATTCATGGAGGAAGTCCTATCAAAAATGAAGAGCGAACAAGGAAAAGTATGGTATCACACTACTTTTGTGAAGACGTAGTTTGTTACCACGAAATTTCGCAAAGGCCAGCCCTTTTAGAATTCCCTTCTAAGGATGAAAAGTAGGTGATTCCCTGTCTTAATAACCTCTTATCACCAAAAACAAGTCATCACGACAGTGAAAACAGCAAGAACTGCCAAATTGACACACAAAACCTTCCTGATTTTTTTTGGAATGAAGTTAGTATAAAGAATTCACGAGTCGCACAAAGAAACTTCCTTTGTATTTCCTTTGATTACTGATAACTTTCAGGTTATCAGTAAAGTAGTTTTATACTTAGCTAAAGCAAAGTACAAGGGATTTTCCTGTCTTTTGTCAAACCATCTTTTCAAGTGAAGCGTCGAAAATTATTAGTATCTTTGTGCCTCATTTTTAGCAACTATTATCTTTTACCATAATCCCTATTTGATCAACATCATGTTTAAATTTATATCTAATTTATTTACCAGCAAATCTGATCGAGACAACAAGGAACTCCAACCTATTGTTGATCAGATTAATGAGGAGTTTGCCAAACTGAAAAATATCAGCAATGATGAGTTGAGAAATAAGACGCTTGAATTTAGAGCGCAAATCAATGCTCATCTTGAAGGCATAGATACGGATATTGAGGCCGTAAAAAAGGAAGCTGAAACAACAGAAGATTTTGATCGAAAAGAGACGTTGTTTGACGAGGTGGATAAGCTCAGAAAGGAAAAAGATAAGCATTTAGAAGAAATCCTTGAAGTTATCTTGCCTGAAGCTTTTGCCGTGGTGAAAGAAACTGCTCGTCGGTTCCGTGAAAATCCAGAAATGGTCGTAACGGCTACACAGCATGATCGGGATTTGGCTGCGAAAAACGACTATGTAACCATAAATGGGGATCAAGCTACTTGGAAAAATTCTTGGGATGCAGCAGGAGCCCAGATCGTTTGGAACATGGTTCATTATGATGTACAGCTCATTGGGGGGATTGCTCTTCATAGAGGCCGTATCGCGGAAATGCAGACGGGAGAGGGAAAAACATTAGTTTCTACCTTGCCATCGTACTTAAATGCATTAGCGGGTTTAGGTGTACATATCATTACTGTGAATGATTACTTGGCGCGTCGTGACTGTGAGTGGAATGGACCTATTTTCGAGTTTTTGCTTTTAAATGTTGATTGCATCGATAAGTACAAACCACACTCTGAAGGTCGTGTAGCTGCTTATAAAGCAGACATTACCTATGGTACAAATAATGAATTTGGTTTCGATTATCTACGTGATAATATGGTGCGTTCTCCAGAAGAACTGGTGCAAGGGAAGCATCACTACGCCATGATTGATGAGATTGACTCTGTTTTAATTGATGATGCTCGTACCCCTTTAATCATCTCCGGACCTATCCCAAAGGGAGATCAACAAGAATATAAAGGCTTAAAACCTCGTATCGAAAAACTAGTGGCCGCTCAACGAAAGCTAGCGACAGGATACTTAGCAGAGGCTAAAACCAAGTTTAAAGAAGGTCGTACTAGTGAAGCAGAAGGAGAAGGAGGAATTGCCTTGCTAAGAGCGCATCGTGCTCTCCCGAAATATCGTCCATTGACGAAATTCAAGAGTGAACCTGGTGTGCAAGTCGCTTTCCAAAAAACGGAAGATTTCTACATGGCAGAGCAGTCGAAAAACATGCATATTGTAGACGAACCCTTGTTATTCACCATTGAAGAGAAAACAAATTCTGTAGAACTTACGGAGCGTGGGGCGGATTTCTTATCAAAATTTGAAGATGATCCTAATTTCTTTGTAATGCCAAACATTGCAGAAGAATTAATGGAAATCGAGAGATTGGAAGATAAAGACGATGATGAAAAGATCTTGATGAAAGATCAACTTCTTCAAGATTTCTCCTTAAAATCAAAGCGCTTACACTCTATCAATCAATTGCTAAAAGCTTATACGCTTTTCAATTTGGATGATGAATACATCGTCGTTGATGGTCAAGTAAAAATCGTTGATGAACAAACGGGGCGTGTGATGGAAGGCCGTCGGTATTCCGATGGATTGCACCAAGCACTTGAAGCCAAGGAAAATGTAAAAATCGAAGCTGCTACGCAAACTTATGCAACGGTAACTCTTCAAAACTTCTTTCGTATGTACCATAAACTCGCGGGTATGACGGGTACAGCAGAGACGGAAGCCAAGGAGTTTTGGGACATCTACAAATTGGATGTCATGGTCATTCCTACAAATCGACCCATTGCTCGTGATGATCGAGAGGATTTAGTTTACAAAACTGCTTTAGAGAAATATAACGCTGTCGTTGAGGAGATTGAGAAGCTTACTCAAGCAGGACGACCAGTCCTTGTTGGTACGACTTCTGTAGAGATTTCTGAACTACTAAGTCGCTTCCTTACAAGAAAGGGAGTGAAGCATAACGTTTTGAATGCCAAACAACACCAACGTGAAGCAGAAATTGTAGCTTCGGCAGGTCAACCAGGTGCCGTTACCATTGCGACAAACATGGCGGGACGTGGTACAGATATTAAGCTTGGAAAAGGCGTGAAAGAAGCTGGAGGTTTGGCCATTATCGGTACAGAGCGTCATGAATCTAGACGTGTGGACAGACAGCTTCGTGGTCGTGCAGGACGACAAGGAGATCCGGGTTCTTCTCAGTTCTTTGTCTCCTTGGAAGATAAACTCATGCGCCTTTTCGGCTCCGAGCGTATCGCTAAGTTGATGGACAAAATGGGACACCAAAAAGGAGAAGTTATTCAACACAAATGGGTCACTAAATCCATTGAACGTGCTCAACAAAAAGTGGAAGAAAATCACTTCGGTACTCGTAAACGCTTGCTAGAGTATGATGATGTGATGAACATTCAAAGGGAAGCGATTTATAAGAAACGACGCCATGCTTTACAAGGAGAACGCTTGACGCTGGATGTCCATAACATGTTCGCTGATTTGAGTGAAGAATTGGTGTACGAACACCGAGAAGCAGGGGATTATGATTCCTTTAAGCTAGATGCTTTCCAGAATTTCGGTATTGAACCTCCTTTTGATGCGGTAGATTTTAAAGAAGCTAGAATAGAAGATAACGTAGAGCAATTCCAAGCTGCTGTATTGATGCAATATAAGCGCAAAATGGAAGCTTTATCGGAAAGCGTTCTGCCTGTTATCAAAGAAGTACACAAGCATGAAGGCCAACGCTTTAAGCGAATTGCGATTCCTTTTGGTGACGGACAAAAATCCTTGCAACTCAGCGCTCATTTAGAAGAAGCTATAGAGACGGAAGGAAAATCCATCATCACGGCCATCGAAAAGTCGATAACGCTTGCATTACTAGATGATTCATGGAAAGATCATTTGCGTTCTATGGATGAATTGAAAGAATCTGTACAAGCAGCTTCTTTTGAGCAAAAAGATCCTTTAGTCGTCTATAAAATCGAAGCGTTCGACTTATTCCGCGACCGTATCAGTCAAATCAATCGTAACGTAACCTCTTTCCTTTCTAGAGGTAGCATCCTAGTGAAACGCGAAGAAGATGTACGCGAGGCTCGTGTCCAAAAAACGGACATGAGTAAGCTGAAATCCAATCGTAGTGAGGAGGAAGCGGCCAAAGCAGCAGCAGCTTCAGCAGGACAAGGAGGACAACGCAAACCCGAAACTTTCCGCCGCTCCGAACGAAAAGTAGGCCGTAACGAACCTTGTCCTTGTGGCAGTGGCAAAAAATTCAAGCAATGCCACGGTAGGGTAGGCGCTAAAAGCTAAGAGAATGACGAGTGAGGAATGACGAATTACGAGTAGATCGTTTGAACGTATTCTATTCCTTTACAAGGATTTTCCTAATAAAATATAACAGTCGTAGAGATCATAGTATTTCTACGACTGTTTTTTATAAAGGGGTGTGGAGAAGGTGTGAGGTGCGAGGAAGGATGCACGGCGTCAAAAGTTGACTCTAAGTCACCTTTTGACTGCGGAGATTGGAGAAAATATACTCCTCTGAGAACATAGATTCTTCGCGATAATCTAATATTCAACGAAGTTGAAATCCCGATAGCTATTGCGGATTGTCTTTTGGTGTATGGATGTCTTATCAAGCGACAGCTTAGAAAACTTTAAGGTGTTTGGTCGCTGCGCAGTCAAAGGATGGGCTTTAGCCATCTTTTGACGCTATGCTTTTCGATTATTATGCCTTAGAAATCAAAAGCTTTGTGTTTTTCATTTCTAGTAAAATTGTATCTTTGTTTTACATCGTAAACTTTCTAAATCCCTAAAAAGATTACTAAGCTGAACCTAAATTCTAGACAAAACGAAACATCGTATTAAACAGATAAGCAAATATTTATGAAGGAAATCATAAAGAAAATACAGGAGATTCGAACCATTATTGAGAAAGATAACATCAAAGAAGCCATAGAACAAGTAAAATTGCTATCGGATGAATTGGAAGATTCAGATATTAGAAATCAAGTAATTGCGATAAAAAGTCGTTATAAACGTATCAGAAGTCAAGGGATTAAAGGAATATCTTCAAACCTAGAAGAAAAAGAAAATAAATTATTAGACAGTCTCCTTGATCTGCTACTCGAAATTGAAGAGGAACAAATTGAACAAGAAACGTCAGAAGAAGAAGACCTAGACATTCTAGCCGATCTAGGAATTAGCAATACTAAGCCTAAAATCAAACTCAATGACTTCCCCAAACCGAAGCCTTATTTCGCTGGTCGTAAAGAAGAATTAAAATGCTTAAAAGAAGCTTATAAAAATGTCCCCATCATCTTGGTAGATGGCTCTGGAGGAATAGGAAAGACACAATTGATGGCGAAGTTCATTGAAGAAATGAACCTACAAAAGCAACTCATCTGGCTTGATTGTAAACCTACGACACATACTGATGAAATCATTGCTGGAGCAGGCTATCCAGATTATTTGAAAGGAGAGCGAAAGACCGACCGCGAAAAATTCTCTGCCTTTAAAGATCGACTAGAAGAGTTTGAGCTTGTACTTTTTATAGATAACTTCCAAGAAGTAGCAAACACCAAAAACTTTAAGGAATTCCTTGCTTTTATGCAAGAATACCTAGGCAAAGGGCGAATTATCCTTCTTTGTCGCGATAACTTAGTCAGCCCAAATTTTCAACCTCGACGAATACACTTGGAAGGGTTAGGAGGAGATAGTTTCACCCATGCTCAAGCGCTCTACAAGAATTCGTATGCTGCTGGAGAAGAGGTTGCTGATGAGACCTTACAGCAAGTATGTAATTTACTTAAAGGTTATCCTTTAGCTATAGATTTGGCCGTCTATTTATTGAGCGTCGGTACGGAGGTTGAATCTATAATCAAAGAAGTAGCAGAAGAAGCCAAAAACATCGAAAATAAGAATGAAAAAATAAGTCAACGACTACTGAATACCATTTTTAAGCGTCCCGATGCCACAGAACAAGAACGTGATTTTATCAAATTACTTTCTGTTTTTCGAGGAAAAATACATGAAGATGCTGCTAAAACAGTTATCCCTAAAACAATTTTTACTAGGGCTAAAAGACAATTGCTAAAAAGGAATTTACTTCAAATTGAGAAAAAACACCTTGAGCTACATCCACTCATTCGAGAGTTTTGCTACGAAAAACTTGAAGAAAAGACTATTACACACAAAAAAGCAGCCGACTACTTCAAAAATACTAGGGCAACTGAGTTGGATATAGAACTAGAAGAAAAGATTTTCTACCATTTATCCCAAGCAGAAGAATGGAATGAAGTCAGCCAATATCTCGTAGATAATGGCCGAGATTATATTCTTCAAGGCTATCTTGGACAATTACAAAAAATGATAATTTCGGCTAAAGAAGCCCAAGCATATCAGCCTATTTTTTACATTTTTGAAGGAGATATTGCTGAAATACAAGGAGATTGGCCTTTGGCTACTTCTTTTTTTGAAATGGCGAAGGAAGACGATGAGATTTCTATTCAGTTGGAGGGGGTGATAAAAACTGGGGAGATGTTGTATCGGAAAGGAGATGTAAAGGATGCTCAGCTTATTTTTGAAGCGGCAATTGAACAAGCTAAGTATGAAGGATTAGAAAAATGGGAGGCTAGGGCTAGGAATGATTTGGGATTAGTTTATGAATTTTTAGGTGATTTGAGGAAAGCTTTGAAAATTCTAAAAGCAGCACTATTGATTAGAGAACGTCTTAACTATCCAAATGATATCGCAATTAGTCTTAACAATGTTGCATCAGTTGAAATTGCGTTAGGTAATATTTCGGAAGCCATACGATTAAGTGAAAGAAGTCTCACAATTTTTAAAGGAAAAAGAAATAAATTAGGTGTCGCAACTTCTCTAAACTACATAGGGGAATTCAAAAGGAAATTAAAAAAAGACAAAGAAGCTTTAAAATCATATAGTAAAAGCCTTGTAATATTGAAAGAAGTTGGTGATAAATCTGGAATAGCATCGGTTTTAAATAATATAGGATTAATTAGAATTAATTTAGGGCAATTTAAAGAAGCTTTAAAGCATCTTAAAGAAAGCTTAAGTTTAAAAACCGAGATTGGTGATAAATCTAATTTTGCGATTTCTACTTCTAATATAGGTCTAGTGTATTCTAATTTAGGGAAAAACAAAGAGGCGCTGCACTATTATTATAAGAGTCTTGCCATTAAGCAAGAAATTGGGGCTAAATCTGGGATAGCAATTGACCTAAATAATATAGGAAGTACCCTTCTAAAAGAAGATTCTAGTTTAGATAAAGGTTGTTTTTATCTATTAAAATCTCTAGCCTTCTATCGTCAAATGCAAATGCCTGATGAAGAATATCCAAGAAGTTGGTTACTTGATATGCGCAAAAAACTAGGACAACAAAAATTCAAAACCCTAGCAACAGAAGCTTATGAAAAACTAGAGGAAGACTTACAAAAAGAAATCGAACTCTCTACGATACTTGCAGAACCTATCGTAAGAACAGAAGAAAAAGTAGGTAGAAACGAACCTTGTCCCTGCGGCAGTGGTAAAAAATATAAAAAATGCCATGGGAAGAAGTAAGGGAAGTTTACTTGGCTTCTTTATTTCCTTTCTTCGATAAAAAAGAGCGGTAGCGTCAAAAGTTGACTCAAAGTCACCTTTTGACTGCGGACGTTGAAGAAAATATACTTCTCTGAGAACATAGATTCTTCGCGATAATCTAATATTCAACAAAGTTGAAATCCCGATAGCGAAGAAAACTTTAAGAATTTAGGTCGCTACGCAGTCAAAGGATGGGCTTTAGCCATCTTTTGACGCTACGCTTTTAGGCATTCTACTTTAGAATCATTCCACTTATCCACTTTACTACAGTAAAGAGAAAAAAATATTCCGTACTTTTGTAAGGTATGTTGTTCAACC
>JAHDHB010000284.1 GCA_020631545.1 Saprospiraceae bacterium
ACCCGCAAATAATTCTTGGTTGAAATATTGCGTCACATTTTTACCAATAATAAACCTTCTCAACCCTCCATTCAATAAACTACTTCTTCCGTTCCGTAACAAACACCACCAACTGCTCCAAAGAATACCTAGAAGGACTTTCAGGAAAAGAATGTAAAATCTCAAAAGCCTCTTCGCGATAGCGATACATGGCTTCCTTCGCATATTCGATACCACCACTTTGCCGTACAAATTGAATCACTTCACGCACCTTTTCGGGTTTCGTATTGTGATTTTTGACGATATTTATGATATACCGTTTTTCCTTTTTCGTAGCATTATTTAACGCATAAATGAGCGGCAGCGTCATTTTTTTCTCCTTAATGTCGATACCTAGCGGTTTTCCGACATCTTCGTCGCCAAAATCAAATAAATCATCACGAATTTGGAAAGCAATACCTATTTTGGTACCAAATTCCTTCATTTTTGCGACTAGAGTAGGGTCGGTTTTGGTTGTAGAAGCAATGCCCGCAGAGCAAGCAGAAGCAAGGAGCGAAGCCGTTTTTTTGCTAATGATGTCGTAGTAAACATCTTCTTGAATATCCAATCTCCGCGCTTTTTCGATTTGCAAAAGCTCTCCTTCTGCCATTTCTTGAACAGACTCAGAACCAATGGCTAATAAGTCAAATTCTTTATTGTTTAGCGCAAGAAGAAGACCACGCGAAAGCAGGTAATCTCCAGCCAAAACAGCAATTTTGTTTTTCCATAAAGCATTGAGGGAGAAGAAACCACGTCGTTCATATGACTCATCCACCACATCGTCATGCACCAAGGTCGCTGTGTGCAATAATTCTACTAGAGTCGCTGCACGAAAAGTAGATTCCGTAACCTCACCACCCAATTTAGCACAGAGGAAGACAAACATGGGGCGTACCTGTTTTCCTTTTCGACGTACAATATATTGCGTGATCTTGTCCAGCAAAGGGACTTTACTTTGCATAGTTTCCTTGAACTTTTGGTTAAAAAGTTTCAATTCATCAGCTATGGGAATGCTTATCTCCTTAAGGGACGTCGCTATTTTTACAGTATTCTTCAAAAACAATAATATTTACGCCATAAAATACACTAAGGGTCAAAAGTACAGCTATTATTTTGATTTATGCAGAAAGGAGCCTTCTTCATGCTAATCTTTTCGGTTTCTGGCGCACTTTTTCCCTTTTTGGGTTGAGAAGGATAGAACGGAAATGAATAATGCATGCTAAGGGCTTTCACGCTTCTCATTAAGACAAAAAAACGTAAATTTGCATCATGAATGGCAAACAAAGAAAAGACATCGTCCCAGGTTTACTCGTGAACATCATTCAAAAACGAGATCAGCGTACAGGGGAATTGACAGAAGGTATTGTAAGGACTATCCTTACAAAATCTCAATTCCACCCACACGGCATTAAAGTACGCCTAGATTCAGGTGAAGTAGGCCGTGTTCAAGAAATTATTCCTGAAGAAGACTAAGCATACACTTGCTCCTCAATTACTTCCAACCAAATGCAGCAAACATCTTATCAAAGATAGCGGTGTTTTCATAGATGCCCATAAATGCTTCTGCACCTGGGCCATAAGCAAAAACGGGGATTAAATCTGCGGTATGATAATCACTAGTAAAAGCAGTAACCAAAGAGTCTGGTTTTGAACCTTTTTGAATAGCAAAGCCGCCAGTTTCGTGGTCAGCCGTTACAATAACAAGCGTTTCCCCATCTTCCTCTGCAAACTTTAGTACTTCTGCGATAGAATTATCAAAATCGATCATTTCAGTGATGATGTAATTCGCATCATTGGCGTGGCCGCCCCAATCAATTTGAGAACCTTCAATCATTAGAAAAAAGCCTTCTTTGCTGCGATCTTTAAGGAAATCGATAGATAATTTGCTAGCATGTGGCAAGTAATCGCGTCCTTGGGCAACAGGAAGTGGATCCGAATCGGCGGTCAAATAAGCGAAGTTTTTGCCATTCGGCTGAATTTCTTTCAAATCTTCATCAAGGAAGGAAGCTACTTGATAACCTTTCTCTTCGAGTTCTTTCAATAAATTTCGTTTATCAACCCGACGGTCAAAATATTTTTTGCCACCACCGATGAACAAATCGACTTCGGTATTCAAGAAATCGGCCGCAATTTCTTCATACATGGAGCGTACTTTCTGGTGAGCGATGAAGGAGGCAGGAGTAGCGTGAACAATGGTAGAGGTAGCGACTAAGCCTGTTGCTAAACCTTTCATTTCTGCATATTCAAGAATGGTTTTTACAGGTTTTTCTTGTGCATCTAGCCCAATTGCACCATTGTAAGTCTTTATACCACAAGCAAAAGAGGTAGCAGCGGCAGCGGAATCCGTAATCAAATCATTATCCGCATAACATTTGTGCAATCCAATGTGCTTGAATTTCTCTAGAGCGAGTTTCATGCCATTGGAGTATAAACCAGCAGAAATTTGAGTAAGGCCCATCCCATCTCCAATCATTAAAATGATGTTTTTAGGACGCAAAGGCGTTTCTTGAGGTGAAGGCTCTACCACTACGGGCGTAGTAGGTGGGGGAGGTGTCAACGTCGTTCCCGAATTAAGCGTTTTACAAGAAACTAGAACAAAAATAGTACAAGCAAAAAGTAGCTTTTTCATAACAGATTTGTTGTTGAAGTAAATTCAAGCACAAATGTATAAAAGCTTGGCTATAATTAGGAATAGATTCGAAAGAATTCGAGATTATCTGAAGAATTTAATGGTTTTGACGTAGTTTTTGCCACATAGGGAATAGGAGATAGGTAAGATTTCATATAAGCAGAGTAGCTAAAATTCCATAAATCCTAAACTGGCTACGCCAGAACCAAGTAGAGGGTATAAGGTAGAGAGAAGAGAGACTTACCGTCAATACGTTTTGATTTTTCGAAGAAAAATGAGTCTCTTTATCTCCCGATAACTATCGTGGAATACTCTCTTCTATTTACCAAATTTTCTGACCCAAAACGCAGAAGATTTTGCCCAAAGGCTTATTTTTGTGCAGAAGTTCACTGGTGAAAAACTAAACTGGTAAAGCTAGAACGAAGAAGAGCAAACAAAATTCTTAAGAGCTATCCACGCCGTACATCTGCGGGAGGCTATCGTGGTTTAGCGGACGTGCTGCGTGTCCTCCAAGACAAACGCTACAAATTTTCTGTCCAAAATGTGCAGAAAATGTTGCCCAAAGGCATAAATCAAATCATCCCCCTAGCTTTCAATTCCAGATATTTGTTGATTGTATTGACAGAAACATCTTCGGGGCGTGTGAGGATCGTTTGTATTTTGTGTTGACGTAGTTTTTGGACGATACGTTGTTTCTCTGCTACGAATTTTCTTGCAATGGTTTGTAAATAAATACCTTCAACATCTTCAGGGACTTCCTTGCTAAAGTCGTTGACTTCTGTATTTTCGAAGAAAACGACAACTAGTAAATGCAGTTTATTGATTTTTCGAAGAATCGGCAATACGCGCTCTAAGGCCGGCATACTTTCGAAGTTGGTGAAGAGAAAAACAAGGCTGCGTCCTTTGATTACATTCCGACAAGAACGGTAGAGTAACTCATAGTTGGCTTCTAGATTTCGTTCTTTTTCCTTGTAGAGTGCTTGTATGATTTTACGTAGATGGGCAGGAGAGCGCTCCGAACGTATGGTCGCACCCAATTTATCAGAAAACGTGATAAGGCCAGCTTTATCGTGCTTGAGTAGGGCAATATTAGAGATGGCTAAACTTGTATTGATAGCATAATCCATCAAACTCAAGCCCTCAAAAGGCATCTTCATCACACGACTTTTGTCAATAACAGTATAGATTTGCTGTGCCCGTTCATCCTCGTACTGATTCACCATGATTTGGTGTCGGCGTCCAGTAGCTTTCCAGTTGATACTACGATAATCATCACCTTTCACGTAGTTTTTAATTTGCTCAAACTCATAGCTATGTCCTAGGCGGCGTATTTTTTTGATGCCTTGAAAACTCGAAACTTTTGACATGGCCAGCAAACCGTATTTCTCCATTTGAATAATGGAAGGATAAACGGGAACGGTCATTTTTAGCTCTTTCTTATGTCGTTTTTCGACTAAACCAAGTACCGAAGAAGCAAAAATATTAACATTGTTGAAGGTATATTCACCACGTTCTACTGGTCTTAGCTTATACGTCAATGTTTTACGCTCTTGTGCGATCAAGTCAAAACTCATTTCATGATCCCTTTTTTGAAATTGGATAGGTAATTCATCGACAACCTTTAATTTCAAAGGAATATTGAAAGAGCTAATGAGATCAAGGCGGACTTCATTCGCATCGCCTAAGGAAAAAACTTTCGGTAGATTTCGCTTACAAGAAATAACAAAATTTGGGTTGAATAGTAGAATTATATCGGCGACGACAGCTACTAGAAAAAGACCTAAAACCCCTTGTGCTACAGGAAAGAAATAGGGCCATCCTTGCGTAAGCGCAAATAAGGCTACAATAACTCCAAAGGAAGCAAAAAACCTGTTGGTCAGGTACATATCTTTGAATAAGCGAATCATGCTTTTTTAGTTAAAAGTTAGGAGTTAAGAGTTAGTAGTGCTATTTTCTTCGCTATCGCTTTAAAAGATGGATGCGTGAAGCGAAGCTCTCTGAAAACTTATTTTCCTAAAACCTGTAAAACTCTAAATTGAGGCAAAGTATTATCCTCCTTTGGAGGAGGTGCCCAACGGGCGGAGGAGGTTTAAGTAGTTAGACCCCTAAATACTTAAACCCATTCTCCATCTATCTTGGCACCTCAATTTTCTCAATAATATCCTTCACGATGTCCTCATTCGTATAGCCTTCCATCTCCCGTTCTGGAGTAAGGATAATACGGTGATTAAGAACAGGATAAGCGACTTCTTTAATGTCATCTGGTGTTACAAAATCACGTCCTTCCATAGCTGCTTGTGCCTTCGCTGCTTTCATGATAGACAGGGAAGCTCTAGGCGAAGCCCCTAGGAAAAGGTCACCATTATTTCGTGTATTGTGAACGATTTTGGCGATATATTGTATCAATTCATCTTTGATTAATACTTTTTCGATGATTTCTCGGCATACCTTTAATTCTGCTGGCGTTAATACGCTTTGAATTTGCTTGGATTGAGCACCTGCAAAATCTCCTTTGAAGCGATCCAAAATACTGATTTCTTCTACTAGGGTAGGATAGGTGAGCTTGATACGGAATAGAAATCTATCCAGTTGAGCTTCAGGGAGTTTGTAGGTTCCTTCTTGCTCTATTGGATTTTGTGTAGCGATAACAAAAAACGGAAAATCCATTTCGTGCGTTACCCCATCAACCGTTACTTGCCCTTCTTCCATGACTTCAAATAAAGCCGATTGCGTTTTTGCTGGTGCTCGATTGATTTCATCAATCAAAACAAGGTTTGAAAAGATGGGGCCAGGATTGAACACAAAATCAGAGGTTTTCATATTGTAAACGGCAGTACCGACTACATCCGTAGGCATTAGATCGGGTGTAAACTGAATCCTAGAGAAATCAGTAGCCATAGTTTGTGCTAACAGTTTGGCTGTCAATGTCTTTGCGATGCCGGGTACACCTTCAACCAAGACATGTCCGCCAGTAAATAGTCCAATCAAAAGTAAATCAATCATATTGTCTTGTCCGACAACGACTTTGTGAATTTCTTCTCTTACGCGTTTTACAGCGCTTTGTACTTTTTCTAGTTCTGCCGTGTTCCTATTCCAGGTTAGGCCGTCATGCTGTTGTTCCATAGGTTGTTTTATGCTATTAGCTGTCTTCGCGGATTCCGTTAAAATCTCTAGCGAATATTTTGTTCAATTCATATTGTTCCTCAAGAAATAAGCGATGGCTAGCGGTCATTTTGCTGCTATTCGTGGATGCTTATTTGCTTGTAGCGTAAAAACGTTCAATGACTTGATGAAAATTAACCAAGTGGCTTGTTGATATTTCAGATGCTCTATCCAGTCGTTGAAAACGTAAAAATATTTCTTCGATGACACTCAAAGGGACTTCCGATTTTATCGCTAGTCGTTCCTTCATCGCTTGATCAACTTGATGCGTGGGGATCAAATAATGTTCTCGAACATAGGCCAAAAAGAGTTGCATTTTGCGTTGTGCCAATTTTCGATGGTCATTTTGTAGAAAATAAAGCCGCCCCACGGTTTTGATAAATTCCAAGGAGGAGTTTTTATTTTCTGGAAGTACAGGAATAATTTGTTGTTGCCTTTTCGCTCTGAAAAGAATGTAGAGCAGCCCCATCGTCAATAATAAATACCAAGCCCAGCGCAAACTTTTTTGTGAAAGGATGAATGCAAGGGAAGACTTAGAAGGGCCATTTTCTGCAAGCAATTTTGCATACTTATGGCTTTTTGCATCCCAATAAATATCTCCTTCGGGTAGATGAGAGAAAACTTTGCTCGTATATTCAATTCCTGATGCTTCTTTTATGTGAAAATTGGAGAAAAGGAAGGGTTCTGAGTGCAAGAAAACGAAACCATCACCATGAGGAATTCGGATAAAATTTAGGCGCTGAGGCACAAGGTAGCCCAACGTTGAATAATCGATTCCCTCTTCACATAAAATATCTTTGGAGAAATAAGACCAATTCCTATAGCTTGTTTTGTCCTTGATTTGATGTTGGTAAGTGTAGGAAGAAGATCGCTTAAAATCAGGATGAGAAAAATTGAACATGGCGGCGGAATCGGAATAGCTTTCCACGCCCTCCCAAAAAGAAAGAAAAGCTCCTTGGCCATAGGGAAAGTCTTCATTAAAAGATTCCTCCGTAAAATCATCCTCGGTTTCTTCCTGAATATCGTTTTCGTCCGTGAATTCAGTAGGTGGATTTTCTTCCCATTCGTCAAGTTCTTTAAAGACCACATCAAGCGAATCACTATTGATTACATGTTCTTTGAATAAATTCTCTAGTTCTCCTGCGGTCAGGCTCTTATCCTCTGAATTGGCGCTAAATGCTGAGCAATCAGTTTGATAAAGTTCTTGTATAAAAGATTCTGGAAAGTCTTTAGCAGAAATAAAGATCCGGTTGCCTTCCTTAACATAGTTAAGAAGGTGATCCGATTCTTCTGGATTCAAGTAAAATTGATTGCCAATAAATAGATAGTTCGTTGCCTTTTCTCCATCGACAACGACTTCATCTACAATGGATTTTTTGACGGAGGTAAACGCTTGTTCAGGAAAATAATCTTGCAATAGCTCATAGAGCATCCCTGTAGCGTAGGGCTGTTCCTTGATGTCCTTATTATAAGTCTCCTTCCAGTCGTATTTGGGAGGCTGTAACTTATAGAGGACGAACAGCAAAAGACCAAATGCGGCCAAAATGCTGATGCCTATCGTTGTATTTGATGTGTTTTTTACCATTTTCTTGGTTCTTAATAGAAAAATATGCGCCCGTTTTTTCGGCTCCTAAACCCCGCTCTTATTTCCTTCTAGTCCTATCTCAACGGGTCTTTTCAAGCAATAGCGAAGAAAACTCTTAAACCCTTGAGGCTACTACGAAAAGGTTCTTCTTGAAAATACGATGTAAGATTTGAGAAGTATGATGTTTATTACTTACTAGCAAATAATAATTTACGCCATGAGAATTTCATACATCTTACATCATAAATCTTATTGTCCTTTGTCTTTAGTCCTTTGTCCTTTTTCCTTTGTCAACATGTCTTTTCAAGCGACAGCGAAGAAAACAATTAGCTCCTTAGTTGTTTGATAAATTGCTCGAAATGGGGATGAATCGTCAAAAAATCTGTCTTTTGTAGATTATAATCTCCGTACCAAATGACTTCAAACATTCGTGTGATTTCCTGAAAAGTACTAAATCCATGGTGGTTACGCATTTCTCGAACATACTGCCGATTCGTCTTTTCCTTACTCCATCGTATAGCATTGCCCAAGGACAATTCTTTGATTATCATTAAATAATACACACGAATAGCATCTTTGTAAGATTTATTGGCTAAGGTTTCTTTTAGAATACGCTCTAAATCCGATTCGTGTAAGTTTTCTTCTGCTTCTTCTAGGGTAAATGTATTTTGAGGTTTTACCTTCTTATTCGAAATCATAAAGCTTCCCGTAAAAATTCGGATTGCTAATAACGCAAGTATCAAAATTACTAAGGAGAAGAAGATAATACTAATGGTCTTCTTGCCATTCTTAAACAAGGAACCTTTTTGTGCTGCCACTGGGGCTATTTCTTTTACCTCTGGTCGTTCTTCTTGTGCCTCTTTAAATTCAATTCCTTTGGTGATTTGTTCCCATTTGTTTTTATCAAAACTTCGTTCTTCCAGTTGCTCTCCAAAGTAAGCCTCCGTATTATCTTTAGCCTGTAGATTTAAGGAAAAAAACAGCAATCCTATGCAAGCTAGTAAGCATAAAACCAGCTTGTTGTTTAAATATCTACGTTTTATGTGGTGACTATTCATGTTTATAGTTAAAAGTTGTCCACGATAGCTATCGGGAG
>JAHDHB010000003.1:0-18141 GCA_020631545.1 Saprospiraceae bacterium
AAAGGCAACTGTTCTTGGTGTAGCCATGGTATTTTTAAATTGGAGAATAGTTTAACCACAAAATTACGTTTTTTTTAGGGAATTGTAAACCAAATGCGGATAGCTATTCGACAGATATACAGCAAAGAAACAATTAACCAGCGGAAATGGTCAATTTTTCCTAAGGACCATGTAGAGAGTATCCCGCGATAAGAATCGGGATTACCTATATAACGACTTGATTTTTCTTCGAAAAATCGACAGCTTAAGGCACGGACAATCTCTCTACACTCTACTTTCTACCCTATACAGGAAGCACAAAATTGAGCCAAATCAAAAAACGTTTTTAATATCCTACAATTTTTCCGCAGAAATTCACTGGTAGGATGGATGCCTTTCCGAATCTTCCTCCGTCATTCCAAAATCTACGAACAATAATGTATCTTTGTTGACCTAATTCAATCCCCCAACCTTACCTTATTAATATGTATATCAAGAAAAATTTCAATCTTATAAACGTCCTAAAATTTACTGGAGGACACTTAATTTGGCTAACTATTTGGATGACCATCGTACCCGTAGTTCATGTTTATACACATTGGGATTGGATGCACATTCCTTGGTTACCTTTATCCGTTATCGGTACAGCAGTAGCCTTTTACATCGGCTTTAAAAACAATCAAGCTTATGATCGGCTTTGGGAAGCACGTAAAATATGGGGCGCTATCGTGAATAGTAGTCGTGCTTGGGGGGCTGCTGTAAAAGCCTATGTTTCTAATCAATTTCGAGATTCCAATCTTTCTATAGAAGAGTTACAACTACTCAAAAAGAAGCTCATTTATCGTCATATCGGTTGGTTGTATGCTTTGCGTAGTCAACTTCTTATCTCTACGCCTTGGGAACATATCAATCAGAGTCCTCACATCGCTCGAATGACCGAAAAACGCCGAAAAACCTTTGGTATCGGTCTTTTGGATGATGAATATTCTTGTCAATACCTCCAACAATTTCTAGGCGAAGAGGAGTATGAACGCCTTATCAACTATAAAAATACGGCAACACAAATTATTGACCAACAAGCACAAGATCTAGCAGAACTTCGACAAGAGGATCTAATCGATGATTTTCGACACATGGAATTGCAGAAAATATTGTATGATTTTTACGTTCACCAAGGAAAAGCGGAGCGTATCAAGAAATTCCCACTACCTCGCCAATATGGTGGTACGAGCTTTATCTTTGTTTGTATTTTTATCTTCTTATTACCCTTCGGAATGGTTGCTGAATTTGAGAAAATTGGGGGCATTGGCATCTGGTTATCTATTCCTTTTTCCGTATTAGTCGCTTGGGTTTACTTAATGATGGAGTTGGTTGGCGATTATTCAGAAAATCCGTTTGAAGGTTTAGGGAATGACATTCCCATGCTCTCCTTATGCCGTGTCATCGAAATTGATCTAAGGGAAATGCTAGGCGAAACCGATTTACCACCTAATATTGAAGCAATTAATGGCGTTTTGATGTAAGGACAATATAAATATGATGTATGATTTTAATTTTTGACTAGCAGGAGATTGCTCATTAAATGGAAAAGTATTGTTAGTTCAATCTCTAGTATTGATTTAAGCAACCTTGTGATAATCAAGGAAAATTGTTAACTTTGCTAAACGTTCTGAATCTATGTCTGCAAGAGATAAATATCATAAAGAGCTAAAACAAGCTCTTTTAAAAGATAAATGGAAAATAACCCACGATCCTTACATATTGGGATTGTAAGGAGTTAATTATCAGATAGATTTAGGTGCAGAAAAGGTAATTGCAGCTCAAAAGGGAAATGTCAGAATTGCTGTAGAAATTAAGAGCTTTTTAAAGGAAAGTCTTATTTCCGAGTATCATACAGTGTTAGGTCAGTTTTTAAATTATAGACTGGGCTTGGAAGAATTAGAAAAGGATAGAATTCTATATTTGGCCATTCCCCAATTAGCCTATAATAGAATTAGGCGATTGCCAATTCTTATGAAATCGATTGCTTTTTTTGAGGTAAAAATCGTTGTATTTGACATTGTTGAAAAATCAATAATAAAATGGATCGAGTAAAAAAGTATGAAACCATCATTATAGCTATGCTTAAAGGCTATACAGATTCTTGGAATCAAAATGATACCCAAATTCAAAGTCAGCTAATTGTAGACCCAAAAGGAAAACATTACCAACTCATGCGACTTGGATGGAAAAACGATGATGAATACGTACATTATTGTGTATTTCACATCGATCTCATTCAAGGAAAAGTCTGGATTCAAGAAAACAGAACGGACATTCTAATTGCAGAGGAACTAGTAGAATTAGGAATTTATAAAAAAGATATTGTTTTAGGGTTACTTCCTCCGATCCTTAGAAAAGATTCAGAATATGCTGCTGCATAACAGAGAAAAGCCTATGATTATACACTTAAATTGCTAGTATCAACTTCCCATCATCACCGCCTTTATCCCTTCCACCAAATCATAATGATCCTGCGACATTTGATCCTTCCACGCTAATCCCTCTGCTTTCAGATCATAGTGCTTGACAATCGTCCCTATCGGTTCCAAGTTTCCATCTTCTAACGTAGGATAACCGATGACGTAAATGGAATCCGCTAAATTCACTGCCATATCGATGTCATGCGTGCTGAAAATAATGGTATTCAACTCATGCGTTTGACTAATAAGCTGGAAAGCATTTTGGACACTTTGAACATTGCCTACATCAAGCCCCGAAAAAGGTTCATCCATGATGATATACAAGGCAGAATGAAGCACTTGCTCTAGGATAGCCGTGCGTTGCCGCTGTCCTCCTGACAATTCATTCGGATATTGATTGCGCACCTCTTCTAGTCCCCAATCTATGAGATATTGGTTGATTTTAGCCTCTTTTTCTTCATCAGAAAGCGGCTCCTTGCGCATAGCAAAATGCAGTGCTTGCTCAATCGTCTTGTGCCGAAATAAGGTATATTTTTGATCCACAAACCCCACATCACCCTCTTGTACTTCCTTGAGTGGATAGCCTTTTCCTGCTACAGGTTCTTGCTTCAAATCAGGAATCAAAACCCGCCCTTCATTCGGTTGTTGCAAACCTGCCATACAACGAAATAGCGTGGATTTCCCTCGACCAGAACGCCCCACAAAAGCAATAATTTGCCCTTGCACACGCCCAGGACGCAACACATCCAATTCCTGAAAATTGATGTTCTTAATGATTTCCTTATCCCCGTATTTAACGCCAAGATTCTCAGCACTTAAAATGGGGCCTTCCGTATAGTATGTTCCCATAGTCTTTTTGAATTACGAATGACGAATTAAGAATTAGGAGTGGTCGTTTGTTCGTCATCTCAAGGTCTCAAGACCTTTTATATCTCTTTCTAAAACAACCTTATATGAAACCTTATCAGTCTTAAATCTCTTATATGGTTCAGACCACGCCAAAAATCATTCTGCTCCTCCACTAATTCCCAATAGTAGAATACCGAAACAAAGATTTCCTCAAAAAATTCAAGAACCAATCAATCCCCAACCCCACCAATAAAATCACAATTTGCAAAGCCACTATTCGGCCATGATTCATAAACTTATCGCTATTCTTTATCAAGACCCCAAGACCACCAGCAGCAACAAGAATAGACTCGACAGTAACCAAAAACATCCAAGTAATCGCCAAGTTTTGACGCAACACATCCAGCACATAATCCATTCGTCCCTTGATCACCACTTCCCACAAGACCTCCCAACGGCTGCACCGCAAAGAGCGTGCATGATCGATTTCTTCTTGTGAAATATCATTGATTACACCTAGTAAGGAGGTAATGAAGTAAAGACTCATAAAAACGACCAAGACCCAAACTTGCATCGTCCGCGCATCGCTCACCACCATCGCCAAATAAAAGGTAATTCCTGTAAGCGGTAAGTAGCGCATTCGAGACAGCGCCTTAGCAATCGGTTTGAAAACCGGTACAGGAGATAGGTAGGCAATAGCCAAGGAGAACACGACAGAAAGCAAGGTCGCTTGCAAGCACAAACCCAAGGAAGAAGCAATGTGTACCACTAAGCCCTCATTGTACAAATCCTTGAAACCTTCCCATGCTTTGGAAGGAGGAGGAAAGAGTTTTTTCTCTCCAGAAGTCGCTAAAAACCAGTAGCCAATAAGCAATACCGACCACAGAGAAGCGATCAGCATATTGTGCTGCTTCTGAAGCTTTTCGAAAGGAAGAAACCAAGTTTTGATGTTCACGGGGGAGAATTAGGAATGACGAATTAAGAATTAGGAGTGACCGTCATGATGGTGTACTCTTAATTCCTAATTCGTCCTTCTTCATTAGAAATTTATTTCAATAAGGTTACCACTACGCGGCGGTTCTTTGCTTTTCCAGCAGCAGTCCCATTGTCAGCTACAGGCTCATCTTGACCTTTTCCTTCTACTTTTTGGAAGCGATTCATAGGAATACCTCGTTGCATCAAGTAGGTTTTTACCGCTTCTGCACGAGCGGCAGAGAGCGAGTAGTTTCCTTGTTGGTCACCCACATTATCGGTATGTCCAACAAGCTCTAACTTAGCGTCTTCTGCTTGTACTAATAAGTTAAAAATTTGTTCTAGGACATCCTTTGCTTCAGGTTTGAGCGCAGCACGGCCAGAAGCAAAATTGATCCGCCATTCTCCAGAAGCCAAGACCGTTTTCGCCTTTTTCGTATAATCTGTTTTGTAAGCTTCCCCAGCTTCGATGTCCTTCACTTGCTTCAAGAAGCTAAGGTTTACAGCTTCCTCGTAAGGGATGATCCGTTTTACATTTTGATTAAAACCAGCAGGATTCAACTCCCGTAAGTAGTAAGACACTTGATCGTAAACTGCTTTATATCGATTTACGCCATCTTTAATGCCGTAGTATTGTTGAGCATCAGCTAGATTGAAGACTCTTGAACCTCCCATGTTGTAGGAAATCCCGCCTTTTTCTCCTTTTTGTCCCTTGAACATATTGTACCAGTAGTCCGCTGTTTCCATCTCATAAGTCTTTTTCACACACTCCGCAGCGCTGCGCTTCCAGTTTTCATACTGCTTCATCTGATTCGAAGCCATGTAAGAAGACTTGAAAATATTGCTGACCGTCTGAGGGTTTTTCTCCGCCCATTCTTTGACCGCAATAACCGTGGTCGCCATTTGGTTGTTGAATTCCTTAGTAGAAACGATGTCGGTGAAGCCATTCAAAGCATCAAAAACCATTTTATCGCCTGGAGTCCAAGTAGCACAACCGTCTATTTTTCTATTAACAGTTTTTCCTGTCAGTTTACCATTTTTGATTTCCTTTAAAGGAATTTCCCAACCTTCTTTCTGAGATTTAATCAATTCCTTAGCCGATTCGATGTAATCATCATTCGCGGAAGGGTAAAAGTTAACAGCTTCTGCATCATAAGTTTGAGGGTCAGGATTTACTTTAATCCCATTTGCAAAAGCATAGTTTACCGTCGTCACCCAATCCCCATCACCGATCACGGTAGAGACTAAAGCACCTTTCATTGATTGCGGATCAAGCTTCCATTTTGGAGGCCCAATGAGCTTATCTTCTCCATAACTAAGTCCTACAGAACCAATTACTTGAAGGTTGTATTTGCCAGCTCCGTACTTGTCATTTAACGCTTGTTGAGCAGAGCTAATATAGTATGGTGCACCGTCGCCCATCATCATAATGGCAAAAACACCTTCCTTGGGATTAGGATTTCCTTTATCCAAGCCTTCAACGAATTTCATTTGAAGATTCCGTAATTCAGAAAGCCAATCTTGACGGATGATTTCTAGGTTAACGCCATTGCGCTCCATCATAGAGCCTTCCGTCGTTTTAGGCCCTCCGTTGGCTACGATGATACCAGATTGCGCATTCCAAGCATAAGCCGCGATTCTTGTCAAGGGTTGCCCCGCAACTTTAGTAGATATTTTGTCGGAAGGAACGGCCAACTCCGAAGCCGAAGTAACGTTATTGACATCATTGTCAGATACATCAATTCCGTCTAATTGTTTAGACTCTGAAATAATAAGGCCAGGCGAGAAAATATAGATCGCTCCTGCAATAGCTCCTGTGATTAAGATAGTAAGCAGTACTTTCGAAAGTGTGGTTAATCTCTTCATTTGGGTTAAGTAATTAACGTTCTTTAGATTAATAGTTTTTTGGTAAAAATTAGCTTTTAAAGTTAAGTAAAAAAAATGATTTTTATAGATTTTACAGGGCTTATAAGTGCCCTTTCCGTAAAACATGTTATAAAATTCTAAGGACTAAGACTATGCATTTACATTGTTATATTGATGTGCTTTTGACCAGCAAATAGGCTGTTATCAATAAAAACATAACCTAATAATAAATGATGTCTTATTTAAATAATTGACCACCTACTTAATGTTTGACCGAAAACGATCATTGTGGAAAAAAAGAGTGTAGCGCCATCAATTGAATGCAGGATGGACATTGCATTTTGCCCTCAGGCACACTTAGTATTATTCTCGTTCTTCCTAGAGTGGTTCTACAGGCTAAAAGCTCTCACAATGTATCTTCAAGACCTTAAAATCATTCCACTCCATACCACAAAAGCTGTGAAGTATTCATATCCGATACCACAATAATATCCGATTTTGGACTAATAGCTAAACGATAGGGGCTAAGCCCTTCCATGGGAATACCTGCTTTCGTTTTCCCTGTATCTGTATTATAAATGTATAAAATTTGCTCCTGACTAATGGCTGCATAATGCCGACCATTTTTTGATAAACCACCGAAAAGACTTGGATTATAGGCCGTTTTGTAAGCAGAATCATAAGGATCTACCGTAAGCAAAGGTCGAACATAGGTATTCAGCCAATGCAATAAATTCGAATATCGGTATCCCCAAAGATTCTCTGCCAAGGCCATACTCATTTCATCCAGATAGTACGTACTAAAATTAAATTCTTCCTTGTCGGAAGACTCCAAGGTAGGAAAATTCAAGTAGGATGACGCCCACTTATAATCGAACAAGGCCAAACGCTGATCATCGACAAAACAAAAATCTCGCACATGAGTAGATACATCTGTTCGCTCGTTTATTTTTTTTAAACTAGGAAAAGCATAGACCGTTAGTTTTATTAAAGGGGTCAGCGCAGTTTTTGTGTAAACTGGACTCCATAGAATAGCCAGATGTTTGCCATTTGGACTAAACCGAAGGGAATATATTCCTGCTTCTGCTTCAAAATCAAGTGTTTTTAATCTATTTTGAGTTTGAGTATCCCAAATCGAAATCACCCTTGTACCGTCTCCTGCTGTAATAAAAAATGCTCCATCAGGACTAAAAAGCATATGCTCTGGAGGAGAAGTTATGACTACTTTCCTAGGAAAAATGGGTTTCATACTAGGGAATAAATATTGATTGACTCGATACGTTCCTCTTTCCGTCAAAATCATTTCAGTGTTATTAGCATTAAGGTCAAAATCATCAAAATGGACATTGCTGTCTATGGTTTCCTTCAACACTTTCGAGTTTCCAGAAGCCACATCAATCAGCACCAACCTCCTAGGTAAGAGCGCTACGAGTTTCTTATCATCTTTGATAAATTCCAAGGAAAAGAGAATACTTTCGTCATACCCTTTCAGGCTCCAAATCAACGCTCCATCATCTGTAGATCGATACTCCAAACCTGCACCAAAATAGCCTAGTGCTATATGTCGATCATCTTTGGTGAAAGCAACAGCATGACCATAATGCTGCTTATGAAGTGGGAAAGACGTAATGTTATTCGTCGTCAAATCATACAACAAAAAGGCTCTTTTTCCTTCCATTTCACCTCCCAATGCTAGATACCGCCCAGTATTCGAAAGCTTTACGGTATAAATCGTTTTCAATTCAGGAAGGTTATAAAGCGTGATTTCTTCCTCTCTTTCCAAATCCCAGAACAAAAATTCTCCTTTATAGCCTGCAATAAAAATATAGCGTTCATTTGAGGAAATATCAGCACAAGCAATTTTCTTGGGTAAGGACTTCAGTTCCATAATCTTCTCTCCCGTTTTATGGTGAAGAATAACCGACAATCCACTATCATTTCCTACCAAAATCCAAGGCTTTGTTTTAAAGGACATAAGCACGCGAGCCCTTTTGGCTTTCAAGGCATATTTCCATTTCAACGTTCCCTCTTCAGCATTCCATGCTGAAATATAAGCACCACCAGAAGCAATAATTGTTTGTTCATCAAAGGAATAAACTGATTTGGCGAGCCTGCTCGGATGCATGAATCGAGTGTCCCCTACCCTTCTCAACAATTTAAGCTTCGGCTTTCCTTCCGGCAATTCACCCACTTTGCCCCAAAAATTGTGTGTAAAGGACAAGCTGTCTCCACCAAGCATTGTTTGACCATAAGCGAAGCAAGGAAATAGAAGAAAGAATAGGATATAGTAATGCATATTGACATTTCGTGTAGTTAAACGTATTTGCTATGATAGATGCTTGTACTTGGTTGATTGGTGTGAATGGAATTTTTCAGGTATAAAAATGCAGTGAAAACTACGCCTGCCCTGTTTTGCAAAAAACTAATTTTCAAACTATTACATCTACCACTATATTCAAAAAAAGCTATCCAATTAGTAATTGGATAGCTATCAATATATATAAATTCTCTGTTCTGCTATTCGGTTCTACGCTCAGTCTTGATGTTCTCTAATAAAAAGTAGCTTTAACAATGAAAACAAAGATACACATTATCTTTCTTCATCACATCACAAAAACACTGCATTTGTGACAATGAAAACCCCTTATAAAGTAGCAAAAAAGATTCGCCAAAAACCAAAAATGTCTTTTTCACGAAGGTATTAATCTACGTACTAAGCCGATAAGGCCAAGGGAGTAAAAGCTATAGGATTATAACTATCACCATAATTAGTTTGCGTCAAATAATCAACTAAACCATTTAGGCGAAGGCGCTTGGAAGTTCGAGGAGGAGCATAAAAAGTCGTTCGATCCTCAATAGAAAGAACAAAAGGCTCATATCGAATTTCAGAGCACCAAATATGAGCATCAGAACTGAGCGTCAAACGAAGTTCTTCTAGCAATAACTTAGTAACAGTAAGGCGAAGCAAATTATTTCTAAAACTTCGGTCTACAATGGTTTGGCCTACATAAATATCCTGAATCGTTTTCCCTTCCCACTCTGCCGTGTTGATTTTCAAACCTGTAAAACCCAAAATTTGTCCCTTTTGAGCATACAGCGCGATATAATTGAATTTTTTATGGTGAGCAAGGAAAGAAGCCTTTGAACGAGGATAATAAGCAGCATAAAGCACCCATAGTTCTGCTAACATTTCAGGAGAAAGGAGGTTGGGGATAATCGTAACTTCTATTTTATACTTGTTCATCACACTGGGTTTTGCGGTTTTTGTATACAAGTTGTGGCCTATTCTTACCACAACAACTTATTACAAAGTTCCACAATTTGGCGTGCCTGAGGTAGGGTTATTTTGCCCATTTTGAAAACAGGTATTTTTACGGGGAAGAAGGCGTTTTTCTTAAAGGTTTTATCCTAACTATTTCATTCTTCCAGTCGTGTTCAATTATTTTTTACAACTTCAAGGATGAATTATTTTCCTAACAATCCTTTTTTATAGATATTTGTCGTTGTAACCGTGGTTTATATACTCTAACTCCCCAAAAATCGTAAGTCAATGAACTCAAAAGCAAATAAGCTCATTCTTCTTCTAATTATCTCTTTTCTTTCTAGCATTCTCTTTGCGCAAGACAATATAGACATGACTTATGGCGAAATTATGCCAGAAGAACTGGAGATGACCGTTTATCCAGAAGACTCTAGTGCAAATGCTGTGGTACTATGGCATAGTAGTAAAATGTTTTTACTTCCACTCCAAAACAAATGGCAATTTGTCAACATCATACACAAAAGAGTCAAAGTCTTAAAAAAAGAAGGATTTAAGCAAGCAGATGTTCGATTACAATATCATGCCAATAAGGAAGGCGGAGGATTAATAAAAATACAAGCCCAAACAATCAATCTAATAAACGGAGAACAGAAGATTACTAAAATTGCAGATAACGAGTTTTTTAAGAAAAAAGTAAATGATAACATCTCCCAAGTTTCTTTTGCTTTTCCAGCAGTAAAAGAAGGTTCCATTCTGGAATTCAAGTACAAAGTCATCTCCAATTATTACTATACAACTCCTACGTGGTACTTTCAAGACAGTATTCCTACCCGATGGAGTAAAGTACAATTTTCCGTCCCTCATACCCACGAATACGTCACATCTATTCACAAAATCAATGAATTTGATATAAGAACCACTATTCCAAGCAAAGTAAATAGTCCAAAAGGACGATCCATCAAAGCACAACGCCATATTTACGCGATGAAAAATATGCCGGCGATGGTTAAAGCCCCCTACATCACTACGATGGAGGATTACTTGGCTAAAATAAACTTTCAAATGAAATCCTACGCCTTTATAAATTCTCCTAATTCAAAAACAGAAGTTACAAATTCTTGGAAAAAACTAGCCAAAGAGTTGATCGTTCATAATCAGTTTGGTCGCCAAATTATTGAAGATAGAAAACATTCTATCATTAAGAACAAAGCCAAGCTTATGTTCGTTAATTCCCCAGCGAAAGACTCCTTAGAAATGGTAGAACGCATCTTCCGCTTTGTAGCCTCTTCCTTTAAGTATAACTGGCAGGCAGGAATTATAACCTCTACAGATTTAAATGACGCTTATAAAAAAGCCAAAGGAAATAGTGCAGAAATAAACCTTAGCTTGGTAGCAGCCTTACACGCTGTTGGAATCCATACATTTCCTGTACTCATAAGCACTAGAAATCATGGTATTCCTCAAAAAAAGTATCCAATGATCACGCAATTCAACCACGTCATTGCCTTTGTGAAAGTAGGAAAAAAGGAATATCTACTAGATGCCACTTCCCCTGATGCTCCATTTGGCCTATTACCTGAAATGGATTTGAATACTAGGGGCTTATTACTCACTCGTACCCCAACATGGCTGAAAATCACGCCTAAAATGGACAAGGCAGATATTAAAGTAGTCATCAAAGTTGATGAAGAAGGCGTTTGGACAGGGAAGCGCACCACTTTTCTGGAACATTATGCTGCAATGAAAATCCGCGCCTATCTTAAGTATCAAGGAGAAAAAGCATACCTAGATCAACAATTTAATACCTCGGATTATATTTATACAAACTATTCCTTCCAGCATGTAAACGAACCGAATGAACCTTTCCTTGAAGAAATCAGTTTTAAGGGAAACGCATTTGACAACGAAAAATTACTCTACATTCAACCATGGCTAACAAGCTTATTTCCGCAAAATATTTTTGTAGAAAAAGAACGTAACTATCCTATTGATTTTGCTTATCCAAGAGATTACAGCTCAAGTTTTCAACTAGAAATTCCTGAGGGTTATGTGGTAGATGAATTACCTGAAAATTATTACAAAGTTATAGGAGAAGACCTTGCAGTCGCTGATTATCAAGCCATACATAAGGACAATCTTATTGAAATCAACATAAGTATAAAACTAAAAATTCCGACATTTAGCCCAAGTACTTATCTTGAATTAAAAGAACTTTTTGAGACCATGGAGCAAAAACTAGCCGAGCAGATCGTTTTGAAAAAACCGTAAAAATGAAAGGTAAAAAGGACCTAATTTCAGTACCTAAACTACTATTTACGAACTAGTAATGAGAATCACACTGCAAATCGCATATCAAGGCATCGTGGTTCTGTTGTTACGTATTTCACCCCGTAAGTCTTACTTTAGTCATTTATCCTAATCTAGAGAAGGATGATTGTATTTTATAAATAATTCAAGTTAAAAACTCTCCATTCAATTCCTTACCTTTGCAGCATCATTAAAAAATCAATGTTTTTCCACTATGGCAGACATCAAGCAATTGGAGCGGATCGCTTCGCAGGTAAGACGCGACATCATTCGCATGACGCATGGCGCAGCAAGCGGCCACCCAGGCGGATCTTTGGGCTGTGCAGATTTTCTTACGGCTCTTTATTTTGAAGTCATGAATCACAAGGCGGATTTCCAAATGGAAGGGAAGGGAGAAGACCTCTTTTTCCTATCAAATGGCCATATCTCGCCCGTTTGGTACTCCGTTTTAGCAAGAAGCGGCTACTTCAAAGTCAATGAATTAGCTACATTTCGACAAATAAACTCTCGTATGCAAGGGCATCCTGCTACCCATGAAGGACTACCGGGCATTCGTGTAGCTTCCGGCTCCTTGGGGCAAGGCATGTCTGTAGCCATTGGTGCTGCTTTAGCTAAAAAGCTGAATGGAGATGACCAACTTATCTATGTCCTTACGGGAGATGGCGAATTGCAGGAAGGTCAAGTTTGGGAGGCCGCGATGTTCGCACCTCATCACAAAGTTGATAACCTAATCGTGACCGTAGATTGGAATGGACAACAAATCGATGGTTCCAATGATGACGTTTTATCCCTAGGCGACCTGCCTGGAAAATGGCGAGCGTTTGGCTGGGATGTGCTAGAGATGGATGGAAACGACATGAAGGATATCCTTAAAGTCTTGGACAAAGCGAAAGCTCGTACAGGAAAAGGAAAACCTATTGCCATAATGATGAAAACGGAAATGGGGTTTGGTGTTGATTTCATGCAAGGTACACACCATTGGCACGGCAAAGCGCCTAATGATGAATTAGCTGAAAAAGCACTGGCTCAGCTAGAAGAAACGCTTGGTGATTATTAACTAGGTAAAGGGTATAGCGATAAGGATTTCTATTTGAAAATCAAACAATTGTACACCCATTACGATTTACTTTGTTAAAATAACAAGCAATTTTTTCAATTTTCCATTCTCAATTTAAAAAAGATGTTAGATCAAATAATAAGCAGAGGAAAAAAAGCAACTAGAGATGGCTTTGGTGCTGGACTTCATGCTATTGGACAACAAAATCCTGATGTAGTAGCGCTTTGTGCTGACCTTATTGGTTCCTTAAAAATGCAAGCTTTCATCAAGGATTTTCCTGAGCGTTTTTTCCAAGTCGGTGTAGCAGAAGCAAATATGATGGGCATAGCAGCAGGCCTAGCTACTGGAGGTAAAATTCCATTTACCGGTACTTTTGCCAACTTCTCTACAGGGAGAGTCTATGATCAGATTCGACAGTCTATCGCTTACTCTCATAAAAATGTAAAGGTTTGTGCCTCTCACGCGGGTGTTACCCTAGGAGAAGATGGTGCTACCCACCAAATCTTAGAAGATATTGGTTTGATGAAGATGTTGCCAGGGTTTACCGTTATTAATCCTTGTGATTATCACCAAACGAAGTTGGCTACTATGGCTATTGCCGAACATGACGGCCCTGTTTACTTGCGCTTTGGACGGCCTAGTTGGCCAATGTTTACCGATGAAAATGCAAAATTTGAAATCGGAAAGGCGATTTTGATGAACGAAGGTTCTGATGTAACGATTATCGCTACAGGGCATTTGGTGTGGAAAGCGGTAGAAGCAGCTAAGCAACTAGCTCAAGAAGGCATTAGTGTTGAGTTAATCAACATCCACACGATCAAACCTTTGGATGACGAAGCTATTTTGGATTCTGTGTCCAAAACACGCTGTGTCGTTACGGCTGAAGAGCACCAACGCCACGGAGGACTAGGAGACAGCGTAGCGCAATTGTTGGCAAGAAAAATGCCCGTACCTATGGAGTATGTTGCGGTAAATGATTCTTTTGGTGAAAGTGGAAAACCTGATCAATTGCTAGCAAAATATGGTTTAGACACGCCTAATATCGTTGCAGCAGCTCAAAATGTTTTGAAACGAAAAGCAGTACGCGTTTAATTCTTCTAGAGCGTAGATGGTATAGGATATAAAGACTAACCGTCATAACTGCTTTGCTATGATAGCAAATAACGCATACTTTTCCTTATATTGAAAGCGAGTTCTGGTAATTGTTACTAGAACTCGCTTCCCAATTTTATCGGGAACTTTTTAGGGAGAAAATCCTTTTAGTATATAGTATCCAAGTTCTCAATAGCTACTCGAAAAACTAAGACTCATGGTAAAAATCGGTGATATTTCCTTAGGTGAATTCCCTTTGTTGCTTGCTCCTATGGAGGATGTGAGTGATCCGCCTTTTCGTGCTTTGTGCAAGCAGCATGGCGCGGATATGATGTACACAGAGTTTATTTCTGTAGAAGGTCTGATTCGAGATGCGCATAAGAGTGTTCAAAAATTGGATATTTATGAGGAAGAACGGCCTGTAGGTATTCAGATTTTTGGAGCAAACCTAGATTCCATGGTTCGTGCTGCTGAAATCGTAGAAGAAGCAAAACCCGAAGTCCTAGACATTAATTATGGCTGCCCTGTAAAAAAGGTAGTTTGTAAGATGGCTGGAGCAGGCATTTTGCAAGATATTCCTCGAATGGTCGCTCTGACAGAGGCTATCGTAAAACGCAGCAACCTACCTGTAACGGTGAAAACACGCTTAGGTTGGGATGAGAAAACAAAGTATATCGTAGAAGTAGCGGAACGCTTGCAAGATGTGGGAATCAAGGCACTAAGCATTCACGGGCGTACTCGAAAACAGATGTATAAAGGGGAAGCTGATTGGACATTGATAGGGAAAATCAAGGAAAATCCTAGGATTCACATTCCAATATTCGGAAATGGCGATATTAATAGTCCACAAAAAGCTTTAGAATATCGAAATCGATATGGCGTAGACGGCATCATGATCGGTCGTGCTAGTATTGGCAATCCTTGGATTTTTAATGAAATCAAACACTTCTTTAAAACAGGGGAAACCCTAGCTCCTCCTACCATCTCTCAACGTGTAGCCGCAGCGCGACAGCATCTTACCCACTCTTTGGAATGGAAAGGATTAAAACTTGGCGTTCTAGAGATGCGTAGACACTATGGAAATTATTTCCGTGGTTTGCATGGTGTAAAGGAATACCGTGCGAAATTAGTGACAAGTATGGAACCTGAATACCTCTTTTCTGTTTTGGATGATATACAGAAAAGATATGGCGAAGAAATTGTTGCTTAATTATAATTAGAGTTAAGAATGACGAATTATGAATGACGAGATGTTCGTTAGAACGTTTTTGATAGCTTTCTTATTTATCATAGGAGAATTTCATAGAGAACAGTGCTTGTTCTCTTACTATTTTTCGTTCTTCATTTCTTCAACAATCCTTACCACATAATCAATAGAGACTTTTGCATATTTAGCGATGACTTCAATAGACAAATTATCTTTTATCATCTCTACAATAATCTCTTTTTGTTTCCTTTCTTCTCCTTTAACTTCGCCAATTCGAACTCCCTTTTCAACTCCAGCCAAGTAACGCAAATCCGTTTTTAAATCATATGTTAGTGCCATATTATTGATGGTTTTGATGGTTTGTTCTTGCAAATTACGTAATTTGGACAAAACTTCCAATTGCTTTAAATATTTTCTAAGGCATAATTCATCTGCTGCTAGGCATTTTAGCCGTTCAAGTATTGTTTGGATGACATCTGATGAGGAATCTCCTTTAAAATTGCAGAGTATTGCGAAAACAACGTCTTCTGGATAGTCAGAATTAATGAACAATTTATAATTAATGTCTTGAACAAGGATCAGGTGAAATCTAAAGTATAGATCGTTGTGGTAAATCTCTACAGGCATATTGGAGTCCTTATTGCGCCCAATATAAAGTACATATTGTTTTACAGGAAGTTTATACATTTTGTATAAAAACCCATAATACCACAGCATTCTCCCAATCATAGAGTGAGGGTCACTTGATTGAGCTTCAATATGTAAGATATAATCTGATTTCCCTTCTTCGGTATGCACCTTTTTTAAAAAATCGGGTGCTTTCTCTATAGTGTACTGCGTCGTATCAGGTATTTCCTCTAGTCTACTAGGATCAATATTGAACATTCTCCTAGCAAAAGATAGAATTAAAATCTCGAAATTTTCCTTGAAAATTTTGTCGTACTCCTGAGCCATTAACTTTAACCGTTAGTTGGTTATGGAAAAATAGGATTACTATGTTCTCTCAGTTAACGACCATATCAAGGATGATAGGACAGGAAAGTCCATCCACTTTTAATAGGATGAACGACAGGTTTTAGTTTTATAAAGATACGGGAATTAAAAACAAAAAGCAATAAATTTGCCAAATCAAAACAAAAAAATCAATCCAAAAAGTTTTTCACTTTAGCTAACAACCATTTCCGCTCTACTAAAAATTCCATTTCAGCAATATCATTGTATAACTTTTGCAAGTGTTTTCTTGAAGGAGGATTGATGCTCGTTTCGAATTTCACGCGGCATAAACGCTTGACAACGTTGACGTAATTTGAATAGGTATTCTTCACATACTCATTCATATTTCGATTGATGTAAAACCGTAAAGCTTCTACGGCATTCATGAGTGCCGATTCTTGGCGTTCATTATCCCGACCTTTATCACACCGCTCGAAATAGATTTGAATGATGAGTGTTCGGTGATACAGTTCGAAATAAAAATCTTCTGGTTTTCCAAGTTGTAGCAGTAGATTATGGGCGTCATCAAAATTTTCCTCACTGAAAGCGATAAAAGCTCTTGAAAAAGAAGGGATTTTCTCACTGTCTTTGGGTGCAAGAAACTCTTGGTAATTCTCTACAAATTCTTTAGCCCATTCGATTTTACCTAGATCTAAGGCATTTCTAACTAATAAAATGAAATGATTATGAGAAAAATACCGCCCAGCATTCCACACCCCCTTACTTAAGCCATTATTATAAATTTCAAATTTTTCTTGTAAGTATTGACTCCTCCCCTTTTTGATTTGGTTACTACAGAAATTGAGGACAAAACTATACATTTGACGTAATTCCATTACGGGAAAACGCTCACTAGAGTTTTTCAGGATTTCCTTAGCCTTTTGATAATGTTTGTCAACTTCTTTTCCTTTGAGTAGCATAATGATCTGGTAATAAATACCAATGGCAGGAACATCCTCATAACCTTCTTGCTCTATATGGGCAATCATTTCCTCCAAAAAAGGATATTTATAAGAGACATCAAGGATATTTTCACGGTTGATAGCGGCACAAAAATAACGCAGTTGATCCGCTAGAAAGTGATAATGTAGATTATCTATAACGTTTTGAAGACTCGTATTTTTTGCCCGATTATTCGTTATCATATCATAGTGCAACTCACTTTCTTCTAGTAAGTATTTTCTACGAAAATAGCGATTATCCCGAAAGGGTTGTTCCTCTTGAATTTTCTGTACATTCTTGTAAGTACTAGGAAATAAGCGGTACAACTTACGGTACAAAATAGACTCTAGCAAAAGAGAATTTCTATAAGTAGCTTTTTCCTCTCCCCTAATTTGAATAAGAAAATCTTGGATGTAATTCGTCAAACTATTCATTAGCTGACGTAATTTTTGATCCTCTTTTGAGGAGAGACGCTCTTTTTTCTTACTTTTTCCTACAGTGAGCACCGCTTGATAGAGCTGTGTCTTCGTAATTATCTTCGGATAGCGTGGAAATCCCTTTTTTAAGGTAAGAAACAAGTTGAGTACCTTTTCATTTTTATTGAAAAAAGGAGAACGTAAATAGTCCTCAAACCTTTTCATTTCTTTGGCAGAAAGGGCGCGTAGAAGTTGGATTAATTTACTGTCGTTGAGTGGCTTTTGAGGAATCATAGTGCCGTGGTTTTAGCGCGACAGGTTGGGCTAATCTCTGTAAATCGCTAGTTAATTGAAAAACATAATTGTGTTATTATTGATTGTTGAAAAATAATTTGGGCTTAGGGGGAGAATTTTATTTTGGGCAAAACCAAATTCTCTTTGTACTAAATTATTTTCCCATGTGTAATAGATTTCCAAATAGACCTTGGATAAAGTATGATTATTTGGCTCTACTCACTTAGATGCTTGTTTGATCAAAAATGGTGTGTTCGCTAATCATTTTTTCTAAAACGCAAATAATATGCTGGCAAGTATCTAGTAGTACTGCTCAGAAATACTGGACAGTTTATTCGGTCTTATTTATTGTCATACAGCGTTAAAAATTTTCTTCCTTAGCTACGGTTAGGGGCGAAATTACATCCGCTTTCGCGGTTCTCTCATTCAAGGTACTGTCGTAC
>JAHDHB010000003.1:18241-43891 GCA_020631545.1 Saprospiraceae bacterium
TAGGGGCGAAATTACATCCGCTTTCGCGGTTCTCTCATTCAAGGTACTGTCGTACCTTGCCCTAGGGGATCATTCGTTCATCTCGTCTGACAATAAATAAGCCTCGCCTAAACCATCCATTATTTCTGTGCAGTACCACTAGCGCCGCAAAAATCAATCCTAAAAATTATTCAAAAAGTCTAGAGTTATACGCTCAGCATAAATACTATGTGCCAAGGCATTGGGGTGTGCGTCGTAAGGAAGGTGTGTGTAAGTAGGGTTGTCTAGATCTAAGGAAAGATCTAGTGTTTTAATGCCTTGAGCACGGCAAAATGCTTGGATAGTCTTACTCTGTTCATCACTCGTCATTAAGGCAACAACTATCTCAATTTGATTAAGTTGACAGACTTTATTTATCGCTTTAAGTATTTTTCTAGTCCCTTTACTAGCATTCTCCTTGGATTCGTGGTATTGTTCTAGTGTCGTTTGAACAAAATTTACGGAAGCTAACACATCTCGATAGGGATAGTGCTTGTATAAATCGTCCCATTCGATATGATTTATCTCCAATCCATCCGAAGTATCCAACAAGGAGACATAAGGAAATAAACAACTGGCAAACAAGGGCTTTACATCTTCATTCGAACGCTGAAAACCATAATGAAGGGCTTCTCGATACTTTGTACCAAGTACATTGCGCTCCTCATGAAAAGAAGCATAATTCAAAATGATGGCCTCAGGAAGATCATTGTTTTTTACTTGTTCTTCCAAAAGCATTAGCGCTTGGAGTGTTCCACTCCCTGGTACGGCCAAGTTTCGAATAGAAAGGTTGGAACGTGCTTTTTGCAGCAAATAAGGATAAGTCAAACTGTCCTCAACGCCCATCCCAAAGACAAAGGAACAACCGTGAATATCTAATCTTTTTCCTTTATTGGCCACCCTTTTTTCTGTTGGGCTTACTATCCGAAACGAATCTTGACCAATCGTACAAGTAAATTTTACAGCTTGATTAATAGCAACTTGGTATTCTCCTGGCTTCAAACCAAATCCTCTTTTCGTATCACAAACGAGACAAAAATGGGGTTCAGAGTCTAGTGTATAAGGCTCTACCTCATACGCGCCATAAGCCAACTGAAAGGTCAACTCTCCACAAATCAAACAGACAATGATTTGGATTATAATGAATTGGATGCTATATCGTTCACCGTTCATTCGTTCTGTTCTCCGAGAACTTCTAGGTCTCGATTAACAATCTAGTCAATTTTTTATAAAAGGGAAAGACTTGTCAATTCAAAGGGATTTTTCCTTCTAACTCTTTGATGAACAGTTGAAAACTAGGATTTTGTTTTGCTGCTTTCAAGAGTTTTTTCCTTTTTCGAAAAGGCTTAGTTAAGGTTTCGTAGTATTCCGTTTTCTTATGATCAATGAAGAAGCCAACTCTTTGTGGAAGTACTTTATTCAATGTACCAATACACCCCATCGTTTTGGACGCTTTATTCTTCTGACCATCAAAATAAATAGGTAAAAACCAACATTCCAATTCATTAACAGATATAGCAAAGATGATTTGCTGTTCAAAGTTATTATAGAAATCAGCCCCTATCAGTTCAATAAATTTATCTCTAAAAGCCAGAACGACTTCTTCTACAGAAAGAGCATTGATATCAATTTTATACTTCAAGCTCACTTCTCCTCTTGCCATAAAGTCGGTATCAATTTGAATAATAATGAAATCCAAGAAAGTGAACGCACTTTTAAATTCAGGCGATTCACAGTATTTAAAGACTTTATCCCAGTTTCCTGATTCATTTTCTTTGGGCTGAAGTCGAGTAACGGGAAGGTTTTTATCGTTTATAAAACCGAATAGAACATTCTCTAAAACAATTTGATCCGTAACGCCCTCACTTATGATTCCAAAACTCTTATCCATGATTTAAAAGTTTTTAGGTAAACCTCCTAAATATCCGCGAATAAATGCTTCTGATAATCGTACAGACTCCACCCCCTCTATTTTTTTAGCCGGCATAATACGTTTTGCAATTGTATGTCCCTCTGCATTTCTATAAATCGTAAACAAGCGTTGAGCATCATCATTTAAATCTAAACCATCCAAAACAGCAGGATTATGTGTTGTTAAAATTGCTTGCTTATCATTTTCCTTTGCCATTTGAGCAAGTTGACGAACTAGTTCTGCACAAAGCTTTGGGTTTAAGGAGTTATCAATATTATCAATGGAAAAGAATTTGGGCGTAAAAGGACTAATGAACAATGTAAAATAGAATAGTAAGTACAAAAATCCTTCATTAGCACTTCGTTGATCAAAATAATCTAATTCTTGTAAATACTTATCTTTAATATTGATTCTTCTTTCGGTAAACATTAAATCTTTTGGAATTTCAAAGCCTTGGAACCAACCGATTAGGCGTAATTTTTCACCTATTTTTTTAAGCAATTCAGGTTTTTTCCTATAAATGTCTACTAAGTGCTTGAATAATCCCTCGCCACGTATACCTAAAGGCTTTACTTGTCCTTCTTCTTCAAAACGACGAAGAAAATAGTTTTCAGGAGCATAATTATAGAAATTTTCGGCTACATTATTACCAAAGATTTTACTAAGATATGGTGTAAATTCATTTTGTTTTTTCCATGTCCTACCTTCTACTTTTTTGAGCTGCTCTAAAAGCAAGCCTTCGACACTATATTCTAAAAACCAAGAAGTTTTATCATAGTCAATAATTTCTACAATTGCCTTTTCGTTATTATTACTGCTTAAAGCTATCAGTGTTGCTTTTTGAGAGAATGTTTTGTTAAATAAGGGAGGCATCAACGTTGGGTTGGTTACCCTTACTCCTCTCAGACTAGCCAACGTATCGGATAATATGCCTCCTGTCTCCCCTGCAATACTAGAACATGTAATTGCTTCTAAAATATTTGTCTTTCCACAGCCATTTTCACCTATGAAAACATTCAAACGTCCTAGTTCAAGCTCTAGCTCAACAATAGATTTAAAATTTGCTATACGGACTTTTTCAATCATGTTCATACAAAATTTAAGTACTTGCCTCTGAAAGCCTTGTACTCTAGCAAATATAGCAAAAACAAGGAACATTCGTTCTGTTCTCCAAAAACTTCTAGTTCTCGATTAACAATCTAGTTTTGAAATTTCAAGTGAAAATAAATGATTGGAGCACCTAGGGAACTTTAAACATCAAGCTTTTCTTGGACGACTAGCCAATCCTCTTCCCGATCTACATCAGATAACGTGGGTAATAGATGATAAGCTAAACCTAAGCCCTCCACTTTTTCCAGTGTTTTTGTCAACAAATTCGCTTGGCTCCAGGGCATGGCTTCAAAAAGAGAAGGATGGAACTTTCGCATTCCAAGAAGATAATAACCGCCGTCTTTTGCGGGGCCAAGAACTAAGGGAACTTCATCCAAAGCCAGGAAGGCTTTTTCGAGAATTTCAGGCGTCAACTCACCACAGTCACTGCCAATAATCACAGCCTTATCCGTTCCCGCTTCAAAGGCATCGTTAAAGGCATTGCCCATTCGCTCCCCTAGATCATTTCCTACTTGAACATGTTTGTCGAAGATAGAAGCATCCCACTCATCTTCTTCTAGAAAACTACTGTAATAGAGTGCTTTATCCGCACGTGTAGCAAGGGCAACAGTACGGGTGTACTTCAACAACAAATGGTATATTTCCAAAGCGCGATCATTGCCTACTGTTTTAGCTAGGCGTGTTTTCGCTTTTCCCCACTCGGGATTTTTTATAAAAATGAGCAAGGTTCTTTCCACATTAGAGGTATTTTCAAGGCTGACACTAGTGGTTCTGTGATTGTCTTCTTAACCACCGTTTACTTCTTACCCTTTTTATTGATTTTCGACTTATCCACTTTGGTTACTAATGAACTGTCTTTCAAGGTACGAGCGACGGCAGAATAAGGGCCTAAGGCAATTTCTTCTTCATCCATAACGCCACTCAAAAGCTCAATGTATTTATCGTCTTGAATGCCCGTTTTCACGGTTTTAGTACGAACAATATCATTTTCATATAAAAATACTACGACGTCTAAGTCTTCTTCTTCTCCATCTTCATTTTCCTTGGTACGAGTCGTTACTGCTTGAATAGAAGCAGTTAAAATGTCTTTTTTCCGATTCGTCAAAATATCAACAGAGGCAGACATACCAGGACGGAAAGGATAGCCCCTCTTGTCCTTTACTAAATCCGCATAAGAATCCGGCAGTAACCTTATTTTGACCGTAAAGTTCGTTACTTGATCCGTGTTTAAAGATACGTTTGCGCTTCCTGTATTATTGGCTGAATTAGAAATTTGTGTAACTAGCCCCTTGAATGTTCTATCTAGGTAGGCATCGACTTCTATATCCGCCGTATCTTTTAGTTTCACTTTAAGGACATCATTTTCACTCACATCGACTTGGACTTCCATGGAATTCATGTTCGCTATACGCATGATTTCCGTACCAGCCATTTGGGAAGTTCCTACAACACGTTCTCCTCTTTTCACATTGAGCTTGGAAATCACACCATTACGAGGAGCGGTTAAGGTGGTTCTACCTAAATTTTTCTTGGCTTCTTTTGCTGAAGCTTCTGCGCTTTTCACCGTAAATTTGGCCGCTTTTGCTCGTTGTCTTCCCGATTCTATGCTAGATGCTGCGGATTCTATCGTGGCTACAGACGAAGCAAGATTGGCTTCTAAAGCTCTTAAGGACGACTTAGATGCTTCTAAATCAGCATTCGAAATTACTCCATCTTTATTTAGTTTCAAATTACGATTATACGTTGCTCGACTATTCTCGATTTGTGCTTCGATTTGTCTCTTCTGTGCTTCTGCTTGCTTGAGATTGGACTTAAACTGAGCGATTTGTGCTTCAGAGTCCGCTAGTTGTGCTCTAGAAGAATTCGCTGTGGCTTCCGCACGATCTACGACAGATTTGTAGATTTCTGGATCAATCTTGGCTAGAAGTTGACCAATTTTCACTGTATCTCCTTCTTCGACATACAAATCAACTATTTCCCCAGAAACATCCGAACTGATACTCAATTCTTCCTCTGGAAAAATCCGTCCACTAGCAGCAACCGTCTCAATGATTGTCCGCTTTTTAATAGTTTCGGTATAAATTTCGGTTCCTTTACTTTTGCTTTTGTTATTCTTGAAGATCATCGCAGCAGCTACTAGTGCAACAACGATAAAAATCAGTGAATATAATAAGGTATTTCCTCTCTTCTTCTTTGCCATAACAAATTGATTTAAGCGGTGATGCCGCAAATATAAGGATTTATGATGTAACAAGTACAGAGTAAGAACTTCTCTTTCCTACTCCTTCTATATATAGGTTCTACTCTGTTCCTAGACTAATCTCTTTCCCTTGGTAAAAGTCCAAGACTTTGAGGCGAAATAAATAGCTATATTTAGCACCAGCCAAGTTGTTTTTAGCATTATCCAAATCGTCCTTAGCAGTTGTATATTCAAAAGTAGTCGCAGCACCTAAATCATAACGTTTTTCCGTATTTTCATAGGAAATTTCTTGTGCTTTAACCGTTTTTTCCGCTGCTTTCAACTCCTTCGCAGCCGCTTTTGCATTTGCCAATGCTTGTTGGATATCCGATTTCAATTGACGCCTAGCCAATTCTTCGGTATAAGTGGCGTTGATGACGTTCAGTTCCGCACGCTGTACAGCTATTTTACTTACGCCATTGTTGTATATCGGTACGTTGAGACGCAAACCCACAGCTTGATTGAGGTTTTCACTGATTTGGTTGAAATATGGATTTTTACCCAAAACAGGAATATTTCCTTCTTGGGTGATGTAATAGGTATCCGAACCAACCATAAAAGGAATTGAATCCGTTACGCTCTGAAAACCGGTCACTTGCCTTGCTGCATTAGAATAGTTCGTCCCTACATTTCCAAAGGCAGATAAAGTGGGCTGTAATCGTCCTTTCGCTATATCAACACTCTTTTCCGAGCTTAGTTTACGATATTCGTTAGCTTTGATTTGTGGCTGTGCGCCTAAAGCTTGAGTATAAATGCTTTCAACGGTAAGTATATCCAATTCATTTTCGGTTGGCAAAACAATATCCGGTCGCTCAATTTCTAAGGGCATATCCGCGTCCAAATCCAACTGCGTTTTCAAACCCAAATAAGCATTTTCTAAAGCATTTTCGGTAGAAATAATGCCTTGTTCGTCTGTAGCAATTTGAGCTTCAATAGCATAACGGTTGGATCTTGGTAGTGTACCTGCTGCGATCAATTTATCGGTTCGATCCAGTTGACGTTCGTTTTGTTCTAAGCGATTTTTAGCAATGATTACTTGATCTTGCGCTAGCAAAACATTCAAATAAGCCAAGGCGATATTCAAACCTAAATTGTTGATCACTCCTGCTTTATCAGCCTCGGCAGCTTTGATATCCAATTCACTTTGCTTGATGGCATTTTTCGTTTGAAAACCATCATAGATATTTACACCAGAACTCAAATTAAACCCGTTGGATTGGATATTTCGAGTGATAAAGGAGTTTGAGGTAGGGTCAATCGAGCGTCCAAAGTTCGAACTATAGCTAGCCGTTCCGTTTAGATTGGGGTACCGAGCTTGTTTATTTTGTTGCTCGGTTAGCGTCGCATTGTCTATAGAGATTTGAGCTTGTTTGACTTGAAGACTGTTCTCTCTCGCATACCTTACACATTTCTCCAAGGACCAAGCATCCTGAGCTTCCACGTAATTCGTAAACAAGAACAAGCAGGCTACAAAATATAGCGTTAATTTTTTCATGCGTTTTAGATTATAGTAATATTAGTTTTTAAAGGGCACATTAATGTCATCGATATAGACATTTTTCCTCCTCTCCTATTCAGATTACAATACTACCACAGTACTAGAGGAAATACTAATTATTTATATCAAGAAGGGATTATCATGGACTAATTTTTCATTATCCTAGATTTTTGTATTGCTTTGATGATTTTTATTCGTCTGAAGGGGTGACCTAATTATAAGTAAAAGGGGTAACCTTCGTACCTATTTAAGGTAGCTATAATCACCTTCCTTTTATTTCTAAGGTGTGGTGAAATGCTGTAAGTTGTTTTCGGTTACATCGCTTGAAAAAACAAGTTGACATAAAACAAAAGACAATTTTCTTTTATAGAAAAAATTATTGTAAAAGTCTTAAAATATAAAAAAGCTAAGGGCTAGACCTCTTTGATATTTTCTTTTAATCTGATACCACTGAAATTTTTCAAAACAAACGCAAAAAAAATACACTATTTTGACGATAATTGATTTTTACACCAAATTAGTGTCTAAAAACGATGGATAATTCATTTAGATTTGACAGACCAAAAAAGAAAAACCAACATTAAAACCCTCTTTAACAATAATTTGCAGAAATTTTATTCCAAAATTATGACACAACATACAATGAACCTATTTTGGGTACAAATCAAACTTTTAGAATTAATTTGCGTACATTTGTATTAACAAACAATTTAAGCATTTGCTTAGCCAAAGGGCAGCAGTTGAAATCACTTAAGTTGAAATTGTTGTGATTATAGGTTGTAATTTCAAGCTCCTAGGGTAAAAGAACCTTAGGAGTTTTTTTTATTAGAACAATCGGCTTATTTTTGCAGCCATTCTACTACGGCGTGCAAAAAAGCATTTGGGAGGGTAGGCAAACCTACCATCTATAGAAGATTGGCTTATTTTTTGACTGCTATAGTACATTGAAAACTAATTATTCAAAACAATACAATTGACCATGGGCAATTTAAAAGTTTATTTCATTCTATTGGCCATTGCTGCGTTGGCTTTTACTGGTTGTAAGAAAGACAACTCTGATCCTATTATCACGTCTTTCCTAGTAAATGGCGTAGAAAAAACACTGGTAAACAGCGCTAGTAACGGTGAGCATATGCAAGGCACCGATGTATCCTTTCAAATAACAGCTACGGATGAAGGCTCATTAGGCTTTTACCAAGTTTCTAAAGAATTACCACTTCCTTTAGAAACTAGAGCTTCTGGAGAACTAGAAGGAACCTCAGCTACGATTAATCACACGTTTAGCATTGATCCTACTCTTTATCCTGTTGGTCAGGAGATAAAATTATCATTCATCATTGAAGATGCTAGAGGCTCTATTGTAACATCGCAATACACCATTGTTGTTGATACGCCTTAGAACTGCTAATGACAAGTGATCCGCGATAGCTATCGGAATACGAATTACCTTTAATTCATTGTAGTATCACTACTTTCAATTCAAGGTCTGTACGGAAGTCAGACATTCGTTTATTGACGCTTTCATCCTGATTTTCAATCAACTACAATACAAAAAAAAACAAACGAGGCTGCCCATTTCTTTAGGAAGGAGCAGCCTCTTTTATATGATGACTTTACCAACTTATACAAGGAATCAACTCGCCCTTAGAAATGGACAAGATCGGGAAGAAATTTGGGTGGCTTTTCAAGGAAAGATCTACGACGTGACAAAAAGTCGCCTTTGGAGAAATGGAAAGCATTACGAGCATTGGGCAGGCCAAGATCTTACCGAAGAGTTAGCTGATGCTCCACATACGAAGGAAGTTTTTACGCGCTTTAAACAAATTGGGCAGCTAATATGAATAGGGTTCTACGCTCTGGAACAATTGTTAATTCTTCACCCATCATTCAATCAAAATTTCGTATAAGGTCGTATCTTTGTTGTATGGAAAACCAGCAACTTAACAAGGATATACGTCAGATGAGTTTGGAGGAGATCACTTCATTGCTTTCTTCTATAGGAGAACCTTCTTTCCGTGCTAAGCAAATTTATGAATGGCTATGGAAAAAAGGAGCACATTCCTTTAATGAAATGACAAACCTCTCCAAAAAACTTAGAAGCTGGTTGTCAAGCAATATGGCTCTTCGCCCAATCCTCACCGATCTCGTTCAAAAAAGTGAAGATGGAACGATAAAAAGTCGTTTTCGGCTACATGACGGTCATTTGATTGAGTCTGTTCTCATTCCTGTTCCTTCGGACAATCGTTTTACGGTTTGTGTGTCTTCACAAGTCGGATGCAGTCTTACTTGTTCTTTTTGTGCTACTGGTCGGATGGGTAGGAAGCGGAATTTGGAAGCTGGCGAAATTTATGACCAAGTATTTTTAGTTAATGAACAATGCCTTGAGCATTACGGTCATCCCTTAACCAATATTGTTTATATGGGCATGGGGGAACCACTTTTGGCGTATAAAAATGTCTTGAAAAGCATTGAACACATTACGCTTCCTCATGGTCTACATATGTCACCTAAACGGATAACCGTCAGTACGGCCGGTATTGCTAAAATGATTCGAAAATTGGCGGATGAAGAGGTAAAATTTAACCTGGCTCTTTCCCTACATGCAGCAGAAGATAGTAAGCGCAATCAAATCATGCCCATTAATGAGCATAACAACTTAAAAACATTGATGGATGCACTAGCTTATTTTTACCAGAAGACGAAAAATAAAATTACTTACGAATACATTACGTTTCAACACTTCAATGATAGTTTAGAAGACGCTGCTCTTCTGGCAAAACTTTGCAAGCGCTTTCCAGTAAAAGTTAATATTATTGAATATAACCCTATAGATAATGCTCCTTTTGAAAAATCTGCTGCTCATCGGATTGATGACTTCGCTGTTTTTCTAAGGAAACAGGATATTGGGGTAACAGTACGTAGGAGTCGCGGCCGGGATATTGATGCTGCTTGTGGGCAGTTGGCCAATAAGGAATAACCTGAAAAAGAAGTAGTTATCCGTTTTAGCTTTTACTAACGGGCTCTTTTTCGTTGATAGGTTGCTTGGAGGAAGGAGGAGAAGATAAGATGGTACGAATGACATTCAGGTAATCCCTTGTTATGTGCTCATCGGCAAATTCATTTAAGGTTCTTTCCCTACTTTTTTGTCCCATTATCGCACGTTCTTGAGCACCGATTTCAATCATTGTATTCATAGCGGTAGCTAATGATTCGTAGTTTTTAACGGGTACAAGAAGGCCATTTTCGCCATGAATGACGGTCTCTCGACAGCCTGCAGTATTGGTCGTTACAATAGGTTTTCCCATGGCCATTCCTTCTAGAACGACTTTGGGCAAACCTTCGCGGTAAGACGGAAGGGTAACAACGTCGGTATCCTTAATAAATGTACGAATATCACTCGTAATCCCTCGATAGCGAATGTCTTTATTTTCAATCCATTCGACAAGTTGTTCTCTTGAAATGGTGGAAGGATTTTCGATATCAAGCTCGCCAATTACCCAAAATTCAGCGCTAGGATGTTGTTTCTTTACAATTTTGGCAGCTTCTACAAATTCGACAATACCTTTATCATATAATAACCGCCCAATAAAGGTAAAAACGACTTTTTCTAAGCCTACTTCTTTTTTTACTGGAGAGAAAAAGAGGGTATCAATCCCACAGCCTTTTACCGAAATGCATTTCTTGCTACTTGCTAATCGTTTCTTGATAAATAATGCTTTATCATCTTGATTCTCAAACATTACTCGATCAGCAAAAAAGAAAGAGAATTTGTAGAGAAATTGAACTAAAGACTTGACAAGTCCCCCATTTAGAAAGGTATATCCAAGCCCTGTAACGATACAAATAGATGAAATTAGGCTAAGCTTGGCAGCTAAGTTTCCAAAAATATTCGGTTTAATGGTATAATGAAGTACAAGGTCAGGTTTTTCCTTTAGGTAAATTTTATACAATTCCCAAAAAAGTGCTAGATCTTGTATAGGATTGGTACTTTTTCGTGAAAGAGAAGTCAAAGGGATATGCTTGTCACAATAGCGTTTATCCAAATACAAAATGTATTCATCAACAGGAGCTATTACCACAACTTCATAGTTTTCCTGCTTCAATTTTCGAAGCAGGTTAAGCCGAAAATTGAAGATATTCCAAGTGGAATTTGCAACAATCGCTATTTTTTTCTTTTTTCCCATTAAAAATTTAAGGACACAGAATATTAAAGATAAGGAATCTGAATGGAATCCTCCTATATAATTGGCAGAAAGTAGAAGGTCTTAGATAGAGGAACTATGTCTTTTTAACCAATTCCTTGACTAGTGGCTCTGTTCAGAAGTTCTAGACAGTTTAAGCTTGTAATTTTTCCGTTATACTGCGTTGCTCATCGGTCAGGTAGCTACGGCTAACTTCCCTCTTCGCGCCTTGTCTAACAAAAAAATTACTACGCCTAAACTATCCATTACTGCTGAGCAGAGCCACTAGTTGCGCATTTTGTACCCAAAGATCTTCTCCTTGCTGAGCAAGTAAATGCTGATGAAGCTTTAGGTATAAATCAGGGCTATTTGCTAGCCTTCGTATGCCTTCCTTAAGGCTTTCAACATTAGGTTTAACAAAAATTGCGCCTTGATTGGGTTTTACCTGTTCCGCTAAACCACCAACATTTGTACAAATCATAGGTATTCCAGTCGCAATCCCAAAGGCGATAATGCCTGACTGGGTAGCTTCTAAGTACGGCAATACAAGTATATCATGTTCATTTAACAAACGAATCATTTCCTTTTCAGGTAAAAATTCATCTATCAACTTTATTTTACTATCCTTCGGTAAGTTCAGTGGATAACGCAGCTCTCCAGCAATAGTAAGACACTCATAATCATCTTTTTCTAAAAGCCTTACCGCTTCAAGAAGCATTTCAACGCCCTTGTATTTGACCACTCGGCCAAGAAAAAGTAAGCGCGGTTTAGCGGTGTGTTGCCTAGCTTCTACCTGAAGACCGTCGGGCGTATTGACGCCGTGAGGAGAAACAGAAGCGCCTCCTTTAAATCCAACGTTTTCGATGGTCTGTTTTTTTACAAACTCCGTCAAAAAAATCAATTCATCAGCTAACTTAATACAAGCATTTTGCCACCACTGGTCTAGCTTTCGGCCATCTCCTAGATGTATCAGGCCATCATGAACCGTAAAAATAATTTTTATCCGAAGAATTTTGCAAAGCAAAATAATAGGTAAAGACCAATGGTGAAAAAAGGGAAAATAGGCTGCTCGAAAAGTACCCGTTATCCGTAGAAAAATAATTTTTAACAACAAGAAAGGAAGTCGAGTGAATAGTCCCCATAAAAAACTAGCGGAAGAGGTAAAGGTCTTAACTCGGCTATGCGGCAAATCAACTGTTTCTTTAAAATAACTCGATAGAAACAGCTTGTATGTCCCTTCATCCAAATGTCGAATTATCGAAAGCCCATAACGGTCACAGCGCTTATTAAGAAGAAATATGAGGAGGTAAGGCTTCAAGAAAAAGAATTAGTGCTTGACAAAAGACAAGGGGTTGTGTGATACTGCTTGCTGCGCAGCAAAATAGTATGAGGAAGTGAATCTAAATCGACTCGAATTTTCTTTCAAGTCAAAGAAATAACTTATTTCTTCTCCTTCTTTAGTTTCCGCTTAAATTTCATTTCTTGACGCAAGAGGTTAAGACTGTTCAATAACCATAAAAAAGGATTTTTAAGCTTTTCCTTAAACTGCAATCGCCGTTCTGAGAAAATAACGGAAAATACTCTTTCGGAATATCCTCCCATTTTATAAACGACTAAGGCTTTGTCAATCTTTTTTTCACATTTCTGCTTATCAAAGAGATGAATATCTAATAACAAGGCAGCATCCGCAGAGATTTCATATCGAGTATCAAAATGAAGAAGCTTCCCTAATTTTTTTACGTTATAGAAAGTCGCTTGGTGGTGAATGCTGGTAAAAATACCAAAACGGAAAAGCGGTTTTTGAGGAGAAAGAAAACGTTGTCCATCCAAATCTTCGTAAAAAACATCGGAATAGGTAAGGCTAAATTGCACATCCATCCCTGTTACGATTTGCTTCAAGGAGTTTTTATCGAAAAAAGCATCTCCAGCATTTAAAAACTGCAACCATTCTCCCTTTACTTGACGAATACCTTTGTTCATCGCATCGTAAATTCCCTCGTCAGGAGCACTACTCCAATAGTCGATTTTGTCTTTATAGGCATGAATTACGTCTAAAGTTTCTTGTTCTGAACCACCATCAATAACTATAACTTGCTTTCTCTCAAAATTTTGAGAAAAAACACTGCCTAACGTTAACGCCAACCCTTCCGGATCGTTTAACACCACTGTAACAAGACTAACCAATGATTTAGAGTGTTGCTTCATGTACTTGGATTCTACCCATTTCTCCTAAGCGCTTCTAACTCTTTAAGCAAAGCTGCCATATCCTTATCTTTTTGTTCAAGAGCTTTGTCCTTTTGTTCAAGGGCTTTTTGTTGCTCGTCAATAATTCCTTCTTTTTCTACAACTTTATCGACTAATGCTTTCATCTCGCGATTGTATATTCGTTCTAATTCATCCTCTACATCCATCTTTCGTTGCATCTCTTCACTAATCATTGTATTTATCTATTTTTCTTTAGATCTTCCAATTCTTTAAGCAAAGCTGCCATATCCTTATCTTTTTGTTCAAGAGCTTTGTCCTTTTGTTCAAGGGCTTTTTGTTGCTCGTCAATAATTCCTTCTTTTTCTACAACTTTATCGACTAATGCTTTCATCTCGCGATTGTATATTCGTTCTAATTCATCCTCTACATCCATCTTTCGTTGCATCTCCTCACTAGCCACTGCGCGACTGAGTCTATTCACTATTTGTTGTACAAGAGGATCGTCTTGTTCTCCTTGAAAATTCAGCTTATGCTTATCTTCTGTTGTATATTCTTGAGAAAAAACCATCAAAACTTTTTCTAACTTCGTCCGCAAATTATATTTTAAGAAAGGAATTTGAATCGTATAACATTCATGATTTAACAGATCAATAAATTGCTCGCGATGTTCTAGTACAATCGGCTCTCCTGTAATCACATTTTGTAAGCAATTGTTGACTTTGAAGATAGGTACTTGGATATATTCCAAATCGAACCCTAGAAAATATATCGTTATGATGGGAATCGGTAAGGTTTCTTCTTTCCCCGAAGCATTTACTATGGTTTCTTCTTTGCTATAATTTTGAGCTAAGTATTTCCGAAAACGCATTATATCTGCAAAGCGTTTCGATTTTTGTAATTCTATTAAAACTTGTTGATGAGTTCCTTCACTTGTCTTTATTAACGCCTTAAAATCTAGTCGATAGACTTTAAAAAAACGTTTCCCCTCCTCTTTATCTTCTACAACCGTTTCTTGAGGCTTTACTGAAATTTCTATAATCTCCTTGCCTATAATCGTACTTAATAAACCACGAGCTATCTCTATATCTTCTAAAAGATATTTGAAGACCGTATCGTATATTGGATTCGCTATCAGCATTGTTTGTTCTTTCTTACAAAAGTACGACTTCTAAAATTTTTTGTCAAGTATCTTTAATGAGTAAAGACTTCCCATGCCTCCATATTCTCTTTATATAGATTCCAATCTCTGTTACTACAAAGGATTTTGTTGTCTTGATAGGAAATGTGAAGGATTAGATTATTTCCTGAAAGAGTACCAACGTTTTGAATCTTCTAATCAATTTAAGCAATTCTCTATTAAAAGTCAACGCTAAAGTAAATAGAGCTAAATAATCGACACTTTTGGGCCTCGTTTATTTAGCTCTATCTATTTAGATTTAAGGAAGACAAGTAATTGAAGTAGCTATCTTCAAAAAATGCCGTTGTTTCTAGGACACATACCCACCTTCTTGCAAGTACTTTTTCTTCTTAAAAAGTGCAACATCACTAGCAACCATGTCTTTGACTAAAGAAGCTAGATCGTGTTTAGGTTTCCATCCCAATTTTTTATTGGCTTTGCTAGGATCTCCAATAAGCAAATCAACTTCCGTTGGCCGGTAATACCTTGGATCTACAGCAATGACCTCCTTTCCTACTTCTATTTGGTATTCAGGATTATGACAGGCAACGACAAATCCAATTTCTTCTTCATCAACACCCTTGAACGCCACTTCTACCCCAATTTCCTTGAAAGCCATGGTCACAAAATCGCGTACAGTCGTTGTCACTCCAGTCGCAATTACAAAATCCTCAGCTTTATCCTGCTGTAAGATAAGGTACATCGCTTCAATATAATCTTTGGCATGTCCCCAATCTCGTTTAGCATCCAAATTACCCAAGTAAAACTTATCTTGAAGTCCTAGTCCTATCTTGGCTACTGCACGCGTGATTTTTCGAGTGACGAAAGTCTCCCCTCGAAGTGGACTTTCATGATTGAATAATATCCCATTACAAGCATACATATTGTACGCTTCACGATAGTTAACCGTGATCCAATAACCGTACATCTTAGCTACCGCATAAGGTGAGCGAGGATAGAACGGTGTCGTTTCGGACTGTGGTACTTCTTGAACCAAACCGTAAAGCTCTGAGGTAGAGGCTTGATAAATGCGTGTTTTTTCTGTCAAGCCCAACAAACGCACGGCTTCTAAAATACGCAAGGTACCTAGTGCATCTACATTTGCCGTATATTCTGGAGTTTGAAAACTCACATGAACATGCGACATAGCAGCCAAGTTATAAATCTCATCCGGCTGCACTTCCTGAATAATCCGAATGATGTTGGTAGAATCCGTCAAGTCTCCATAATGAAGAATGAAGTTCCGATTATCAATGTGCGGATCTTGGTACAAGTGGTCAATCCGAGCAGTATTAAACATAGAGCTTCTACGCTTGATACCATGCACAATATACTCCTTACGAAGTAAAAATTCAGCTAAGTAAGCGCCGTCTTGTCCAGTGACGCCTGTTATAAGGGCTTTTTTCATGTTCCGAGTTTATCTTTTCGCAGTCCCGTGTCTTCAAAAAATAGGTTTGAATTAATCAAAATGATCGCAACTTTATAAAAAGCTGATTCATTTGTTGTTACAAAACAATGATTTGAAATCAAGCTAGCACCCTAAAGGAATACTTAACCGCCAATCAAATCTTGAATTGTTTTTATATAAGTGCCAAAAACAATGCGCTCGTCAAATTCTTTAACAGCCTTTTCTCGACTAGCTTCTCCCATCTTTTGGAGTCTAGCTTTAGGCATGGTTAACATCTTAATCGCAGCATCTGCAATGGCTTCTGCATTTCTTACTGGAATAATAAATCCATTATGATCATGATCTACCGTTTCTTTACATCCTACATTATCTGTAGTAATGATGGGTTTCCCCATGCTCAGCGCCTCTAGTAATATTCGAGGTACGCCTTCACGGTAATAAGAAGGCAATACAATAACATCTGATTCCGCTATCTCCTTGGGCATTTCATCACTAACGCCCTTGTAATTTATTACTCCCTCTTTTTGCCAACTATTTATTAACTCCAAGGAGATTTCATCTTTCCCGCCCTTATCTGTAAATGGACCAAGAAGAATAAACTCTGCTTGTGGAAATTTCTTTAAAACTATTCTCGCAGCTTCTGCATACTCTTTGATGCCCTTATCACTTACCAATCTTGACGCCAAAAGAAATCTAAACTTCTGATTTTGTTGAGCTTGTTTTTCAACAGGAGAAAACTTTTTGGTATCAACACCAGAGCCAGGAACTACAAATATTTGATCCTTTGCCACGAGTTTTCGATCCAAAAACAATTGTTTATCGTCGTGATTTTGAAAAATCACACGATTAGCTCGTTTAAAGCTAAATTTGAAAAGTCTTTGAACGATAAAATTGAGAATTCCTTTTTTAGAAAAGGTACGGCCTAAACCATTTACGGTAGAAATTGTCTTTACCTTTTTTAATTTTGCCGCGATATTCCCATAGATGTTAGGCTTAATCGTATACATAAGGACAACATCGGGCTTTTCTTTTTGATAAAGTTTCCTCACCTCCAGCATAAACTTAACATCACGGAAAGGATTTAAACTTAATATGTTTAATTCTTTAAGTTCAATAAAAGGACAAAGAGCTTCAATAGCTTTATGTTTGTCTTCATATTTGGCTGCGGCAGCTTTTACATAAAACCCATCATCTTGAAGTGCTTTTATGATTCCCAATCGATGTTTTACCGTAGTCCAAGCATCGTTATTGATGATGAGGACATATCCTTTGTGCTCGCTCATGTGTTACTTGTGTACCAGTCTTTAAATTTCGAAATCCCATCTTTGAAGGAAATACTTGGGTTGTAGCCTAGTAATTTACGTGCTTGGTTAATATCGGCATACGTTTGGGGAACATCACCAGGCTGCATAGGCAATCTGTTGATAATAGCTTTCTTACCAAACACTTCTTCAATGGTTTGTATCATCTCTGTTAAAGAGATTGTCCTTCCACTTCCTAGGTTAATAATCTCATAACGTGAATCTTTGTAAGCAATAGCTCCCATTAGCCCATTGATTATATCCTCAATATAGGTATAATCTCGTTTAGTACTTCCATCCCCAAAGACGGGAATCGGTTCGTCTTTCAAGATTTTGTGAACAAATTTATGGATAGCCAAGTCAGGGCGTTGTTTTGGGCCATAAACAGTAAAAAACCGCAATGCGATAAAACGCATTCCGTAAAGATGGCTATACGTATGGCCAAGCAATTCTCCAGCAACTTTTGTAGCAGCATAAGGACTTATTGGCTTTAGCACAAAATCATCTTCTCTCCAAGGAACATTGGGGTTTATTCCATAAACACTACTTGAAGAAGCAAAGATAAAGTCTTTTGTATTGGTTTTTACCGCTAATTCTAGTAAGTTTTGTGTTCCTTCTACATTGTTTTTCTGATACTTTATAGGATCTTTAATGCTTGGTCTAACCCCTGCTTTGGCTGCGAGGTGAACAATAGCATCAAACTTTTCTTCATAAAAAGAGGAGACAAAATCATTGTCAACAATGCTTCCTTCATGTAATGAAAAATGTTGATTTTCCTTCAGCAATTTAATGTTTCTACGCTTAACCTCTTCTGGATAGAAGGGATCAAAGTTATCTAAGCCAATGACTTCATGGCCTTCCGACAATAATCTTTCTGATAACGTACTACCAATAAACCCTGCTGCTCCCGTTACTAAGTATCTCATGAGTTAACAATTTCTTTCCATTGCTGGATGATTTTTTCATCTGAAAAATCCTCCAAATCACTTAAATCAATGTTGTTATAGCCTTCCAAAAATGATGTTTTTGAAACTGCCTTTCGTATAATTTCAGTCCATAATTCCACAGCTTCTTTCTTGTCAAAAGAAGGCATCAAAATACCAAATTTTGCGCGCTCTGGTACATTTGTTCTAAATAAAAAATCTTCTTTTTTACTAAGAATTTCCCTTGGGCCGCTATCTATATCCGTTGAAATTACAGGAGTACCACAAATAATGGCTTCCAGAATTGTATTTCCAAATCCCTCCGAAATTGAAGAGAATAAAAGTGCTGTTGACTTTTTGATGTAAGGATAGGGGTTTTTTTGAAACCCTAAAAGAAGAACTTGTTGCTCAACGCCTAACTCAATGATTTTTTCTCTAATCTGCTGTTCCTCTTGTCCACTTCCCAAAATCAATAGTTTTGCTGGTTGCTCTCCCTTGATCGCTTTCGCAAATGCTTCAATTAAATAGTCAAATCCTTTGACTTTGTGCAATCTCCCAGCAGCAATAAAAACGATTTCCTGTTCAAAATCAACAGGGGTTTCAATTTCTTCTTCTTTTAGTCGCTGAATTCGTTGATAATCTAGGTAATTATAGATAACCTGCACTTTTTCATCGGAGCAAAGCTCCAAATCACTTAAATCCTTTTTAGCTTTTTTGGAATTGACAACGACCTTATGCGCTCTATTAAAGATAATTCGATAGACAAATTTCAAGAGGGGATTCTTAACATAAATTTTAGTGTCATTGTGTACCCAACAGATGTAATTTATCTTTCGAAGGAAACTAAATAGAAAAACAAGGAGAAAAGAACGAAAAAGAGATACAACGACTAAATCGTTTTCCTTAATATGCTTCCTTAATCGCAATGCGGCAAAAGGAATACCTAAATACTTAAAGGTATTCCATACTCCAGTTAACGTCTTCACCTCTACCCCATCCGTCGGATAATCAATCCGTGGCTCGGTGATCAAGATACTAGCGCCTTGAAACTCTTTGCCTATATTGAGTACTAGTCGTTCTGCTCCTCCACCTTTTAGGGAGTTGATTATGAAATGTAGCATGAATGTGGAATTATTAAATGCGTATCTATGGCTATGCAAAAAAATCCTTGTCTAATGAAAATCTCGCTCATCATAAACTCACCGTTTCTAACTTGACATGATACTAGGCTCTAAAAGAAATTGTTTTTTTGATCTTTCTTCCCTATAAACAGAAAGAATAAAAGCACACAAAAACCATAACCACGGGGCCCAATAATTAGCTACAATCCAATAATGCCCACAACAAGCTAAAAACCCAACCATTAATGGAATTTTAATAGGATCTTTGATCTGAGTAATAATAAAATAAATGTATCCTAAAAAAGCAATAAAGAAGCCTAGTCCGATAACCCCAGCTTCAAACAATACCGTTGGATAAAGGGATAAAATAGAATCTTCCAACCCCACTAAACGAAAACCAGAAGGGCCATAACCGAAGAATTGATGAAAACTATCAGCGTTTTGATACTTCTCCAAAAATGCATCAAATCTATTTGTCCGATCATTTAAGGAACCGCTATTATTTAACTTGGAGAAGATAATGTTAGATACTACATCCGTTATTTTGTAACGAAAAATAAATCCAAACAAGTAGTTAGCAAGGACTATAACAAAAGAAGCCATTAAAATATTTTTCAATTTTATTCTTCTAAACACAAATATGTAAGCAAGGGTAAGAAGAATTGCCATTGGAAAAAATAAAAAAGCTCCTCCACTAAATGTAAAAAGTAAACTTAGCAAAAAAATGGTAATGAAGAAAACACTTACCATTTTAGGGAGATTTGACCGATATATCAAGTAAAAGGAAGATACAGGCAAAAACGTCTCCATCATCATAGCATGCTGACCAGATTCGTTGGCAAATCCACGTACTCTAGTAAAAAGCTGATCAAGTGCTCCAAAATCATAACTGGCTCGACTAGGTCTTGGAATAAAGTTATTCAAGTCTATCCCAAGATAAATTTTAAATCCAAATTCCGCTATGGCAAAAAAAGAGGCAAATAGAATGGTATAAGTTAATACTTTTGATATTAGCGTCGTAAGTGTATGCTTTTTTTCAAGTTCTATAAAGACCTGATTTATTAACACAAAAAAAAACAACAGGGTAACTGTATAGGCAATTAAATGATTTGTTGGCTTTGATTGAAGAAATCCATTTATTACATAAGAAAGGATAATATTCAAATAGAGCCCAAAAATAAGAGCATTTTCAACTCTTGATAAAGAGCTCCATCGCTTCCTTGTAATAACAAAAAAAAAGAGCACTAAAGACCAAAGCACACTCAACGTGAGGGTGGGCGATAAAGCAAATGCAGAAATAAAGGGCAACAAAAAAATATACCCATAGAAGACATTTTTCAGCATATCCGAATGCCTCATCTTATTTCTTTATCTTGTTTAAAAAAGCATATCTCCCCCAGAAGAACAAAAATAAAAAGGGCCTTAACCAAAGCTTGGCAAAAGAACTTTCATGATGCTTAATAATAGTTCTCCTTTCCTGATCCATTTTTCCACTAGAAGTACTTGTTAATGCTTCTTCATGTTGAAGAAAAATAGTAAATGGTTTACCTATGTGTTTTGCAGAGCCATTGTATAAAAGCCTTAAGTGGTAATCATAGTCAGACGCATACCTATAATTGGTATCGAAAAGACCAACTTTTTCTGTTACTGCTCTACAAACAAAAGTGGTAGGCTGAGGCATAAAAGTACAATGTCCAGAACTTAGCAGGCTTTCAAAAGAAACAGGAAAGAGGTTTATCGTTCTTCTTTTACCTTCACGCTCTTTCACTAAATCCCCAAAGTATGCTACAAATTCCTTATCTCTTCCCTGATAAGTTTCAACAACAGTACTGACAATATCTTTGGAGACAAATCGATCATCGGCATTCAGGGACATCCACAAAACACCATTAGAATAGTTGATTCCTTTGTTAATTGCATCATACATCCCTTTATCCTTTTCGCTGATCCAAAATGCTAACTCAGATTCATATTTTTTAATGATATCTACAGTTCCGTCTGTACTCCCTCCATCAATAATCAAATATTCTAAATTAGAATAGTTTTGAGACAATACGCTCTTAATGGTTTCTTCCAAATATTGGACACCATTATAAACTACTGTAATTATGCTAATTAGTGGTTTCGCTTCCATACTATCTTACACAAATTGAACCGTCAAGTGTAGTTAAATAAAAGGTCAAATCTCTTTCTAGTATCTTTTCCATTTCTAGAATATCTAACCGATTAAGTTCTAAAATTATTTCCTGTACATCATTCTCCAATTTCACCTTTTCTGCAAAAGGTCTTGAACTTGCCTTAGATAAAGTATTGTAAATAATGTTCTTTAAACCTTCAGGCAATTTTTGATCCCAGATTTTTCGAATAGCAGGAGTTTTAAACCTTTCAAGCTGTCGACCAAGCTTCTTTCCTCCTACAGATTTATTAGAATGCTTAGCATTATCTAGAGTCCACTGGTCATTAGAAAGACCTAAAAATTTTCCTATTTCAAGAACAATCTTTTTTTGATCTTTAATAAAATCTTCAAAGCAATAAATAAAAAAGCGCTCTCTTCCAAACAATTTAAAATAAGGGTAGAGTTGAGTGTAGTACCTGCCTGTATTTATGACATCAGATTGTCGGAGAGCCTCTTGAAAATTATGATCAATTATTCTCCGTTCATAAATATGCATATAATGAGATATTGCACGTTCGACCGGATGTCGGATAGCATATATAAATTTTAGATCTGGATTGTATTCGTGTAAATCTTTATAGATTCTATTTTTGAAAAGTGGAAATTTCGTGTAAGAAGTCGTTCCTTCTCCATATAAGGTTGCCGATTTGTCATGAAACAGATCATGGTATTGATCTAAACGGCTACGCCAATCTTGCTCAAGATTAAAAAAGTGGGGTTCTTTCGGATTACTAAAACAAACAGAAGGGTGTTGTTTAAGGATATCAGCCAAAGAGGAGGTAGCACACTTAGCCGCCCCCAAAATCATAAAATCACATTTCATAGCTCAATTGAGTTGTTATTCAACGACAATCTTTTTTAAGACTTTAGGACTCATTTTCCCTAGACTCGCTTTCGTGCCGTTAATCGTATTTTGGCGAACTTCTCCATTCTTTAACAAGGATTCATTAGGGACTTGTAAGGAGAGCAGCTTTAGATTACCCTTATTTTCTTTACATTCTACCTTATTGCCACAAACCACAATGCCTTTTGTAGGATAATCCACATGCTTATTGGTCTTTAAGTCAATCAATTGTTCTTTATCTGAATTATTGACTTCTATAGTATTGTTTTCAAATTTAAAGTCAGCAAAGTTAGCACATTTAACGATTGCTGCTGCATCATTATTGGAACCTACCTTAACTGAATTTTTAGAAAACTCAAAAGAACCATTTATAGTTTCTGATTTCCAAAGAGAATTTATGTTTACAAAATCACATTCAACAACAGAAAGTGATTGAATCGTTTTAGGTGAAAAGAATCCAAGGGAACCTACATCAGAAAATGAACTTTTAGTGATTTGAATACTATTTTGCCTATTGTTCCCACTACTTGAAATTATCGATTCAAACTTGTCAAATTTAGAATTATTGATATCAATTGTTTCATAGTTAAACTCAAAAAGGGTATTTTTTGAATTTCCAACAAATTCACAAGAATTAAAACTTGCCTTACCTACCGTTCTCCTTTTCAAACCACCACCACTTACATTAATTAATCTCGGAGCAGCCCCCGAAAAGTGACATTTTTCAAAGATGAAACTTCCGTTATAAATTGAGGCTAGTAATTTTTCTCCTGAAAATGTACACCCAATATATTTTGTCGTTGCCATTCCTGCAAAGCTACCATTACCTATTGGAGCATCTTTAAATGTACAATTCTCAAACAAAAGTCCTTGTTTTTGAGTATTGACAGAAGTATACCCATAAAAACAATTGGTAAATGTGCAGTTTTTGATCCTCGCATTTGAACGATGTGCAACTAACCCAGAACGCATGGAACTTTTACTTGATTTTTTATCCGTATTAAGATTAAAATACCGCGTTTCTATTCCATTATTTTTAAACTGACAATCAGAAATAACAACATCCGTAGCTTCTTCCAAGTCGACACCTCCCAAGGAGCTATTTTCAAACACGCAATTGCTTATTCGGATATTGATAGGTTTATTTTTTCCTTTGCCGGCAATAGATAAGTTTTGTCTACCAGCTATAGAGAAGTGACAATTATCTATCTCCACATTACGAACCGTCCCAGTACCTTCTTGCTCATAGGCTCCTACATAGCAATTATCCACGCCTTTATTATGATGTTCTCCATAAGCCCCGATTACTTTACAATTTCGAATTTTTACATTTTCTATATCCTCATTTGCCCATGCTCTTACATAAATTCCGTGTTTTAAAGCCCTTACATTTGCTAGATTATCTATAAAAATGTCTTGTATGATAATATTCCGAACTGGTCGTGCACTCTTTTTGTCTTTCGGAATGCCTGCTTGAACTTTTATGGACGAATGACCTCCTTTAGAAGAAAGTTTAAGTCCTTTAATGGTCACATTACTAACATTTAAAACATTAATATCAACACCTTTAGCACTCTCAATAATCGTGCTTTTGCTTCCGCTCCCTTCTAGGGTACATCCATTGGGTAATGAAATCGAACTGCTCAAACGAAAAGTTCCAGCGGGCAGTGTTACTTTTTTCGATTTGCTTATTGCGTTTTTTAGGGTAAGCGTTATATCTGTCCCATTCTTAATCGGAATTTTTCCATTATAGTTTCCACTCAACATCATATACGAACTTGACTTATTGCAGCTAACTACTGTCATTGCAATAAAAATAATTATTGTAAAAATTAAGTTATTTTTTTTCAAAATCTTTCAGTTTTTTAATAAACTTAGCAGGGTTTCCTCCCCAAATTTCACCAGCAGGAATCGATTTTGTTACGACAGCTCCTGCTCCTATGATACATTTTTCGCCAATGGTGACTCCTTTCAAAACGATGGAGTTGGCACCGATAAAGGCTCCTTTTCCTATGCGTATGGGTGCAGATTGAATGTCAGGGTCTGGCTTCATGATACGGTATTCGTATTGCAAGGAATGAAAGTCACTGTCCAGTACTTGAACAGAACCTCCTAACAATACATCATCCTCAATAACAACTTCTTTTTTAGCGTAAATTAAAACATTCGACATCCCTACATTCTTTCCAACATGTAGTTTAGCTCCTTTATTTACATAAATTCCTGTACGTGTTCCTAGGCCTACGGGATTAGCTGTAGCCCTAGAAGTAATAATCGTGTTTTCGCCTATTTTTAGTTCCCCTTTAACTTTCAGGTTTAATTTACCTATAATTTTCACCTTTGGAAAAAGAGCAAGTCCATTCATTTTAAACAAGAGATAATTGTACAATCCATCTATTGCATCTCGACAGTATTTTATTAATCGAATCAATGTTTAGGCATTTATCGTCTTTAGAAAAGTATCAATATCAAAAAAAGCACTACCATGTTCTCTCATCCAATCTTCACTTTTTGTCCACCACTGTGAGTTATTCAATTGAGCAATTTGATCCTCTGAAAATCGGTACTTTATTAGCTTTGCGGGAACACCTCCCATAATAGCATAGGGAGGAATGTCTTTGACAACCACAGCATTAGCAGCTATTATTGCTCCATTTCCAATCTTGACACCATCTGTAATTATCGCCCCTGCACCTATCCAAACATCGTGGCCAATTTTCACACGCGTAAATTCCTCAAATAAATTATCTTTTACAAAGGGCCGCCCTGACCTTGGTCGAATGGAATAAAAAATAGGATGTGTAGAGACAAAATGAGTGGGATGAGACCCGGGTCCTATGATGACATCAGGTCCAATTGAACAAAAACTTCCAATATCTGCATCTTTAACTCTAGTATTTCGACCTAGGTAAGAATATCTTCCGATACTAGAGCTTGAAAGTCTTGAATTTACAGCAAAAAGATTAAATGCTGACAATTCAGAGTTAGAAATATGCACATGCTCTTTTATGACAAGTCCTTCGTATTGTCGTTTTAAGCGAAAATGATTCAACTTTTGCTTAAGCCATATCGTTAAAGGATTTTTTATCATCTCAACACATGCTTTAGATTATCCTTTACTCTTAATAGAGCATTTCTAAATTGTTTTTTTAGAGACATCTTTCCATAAAAAAACATAAACCATTGGTAGTTGTCTGTTCCCTTCTTAACAGGATTGTTTTTTAATTCTTTTGTTCGAAATAATCCAATTTCGTCTCCTGGCATTGAGTAGATAACATTAGCTTCCAAAGGCTTGATTCTTAAACCATAAGTCAGTACTGGCTTGATTTTCGTCGCACTACAAGGCATAAGGACATATTCTTTTGTACATTTTTGAATATTTCTACTATTATATAGATTTACCTCAAAATTGTATTCTGAAAGAGTCGGATTTAATTTTTTTAATACTTCACTTTCAAACTCAAAAAACATGTCATACCTCGAAAAACTCCCCTCAAATGACACAAATTGAAACGCCTTTTCTCGCAACACCAAAGG
>JAHDHB010000285.1 GCA_020631545.1 Saprospiraceae bacterium
GACTACTTTTTGGGCATCAATGACCACTTCTCCTGAGCGTGGCGAGGGAAGAAATTGAATACGCATCGTTGAAGTATCCTCGTTATCCATCTCCAATCGATCCATTCGATTGAGCTGTTTGATAAGAGATTGAGCCATTTTGGCCTTCGTAGACTTCGCGCGGAAGCGATCAATGAGGCGTTCAGTTTGAGCGATTTGCTTTTGCTGGTTATTAAAAGCGTTTTCTTGCAATTCCCTACGCTCTTTTCGTAGTTGCAAGTATTTGGAATAAGGCGCCTTATAATCATGCACCTTACCTAATTCAATTTCAACCGTTCTCGTCGTTACTTTATCCAAAAAAGTCTTGTCGTGGGAAATCACAATGACAGAACCTTCATAACTTTTTAAAAAACCTTCCAACCAGATAATTGATTCAATATCAAGGTGATTAGTAGGCTCATCCAGCAACATGAAATCGGGGCGGCTAAGAAGGATTTTGGCTAGTTCAATACGCATTTGCCAACCTCCACTAAACTCATCCGTAAGGCGCTCCATATCTGTAGGCTTAAAGCCTAATCCCCCAAGAATTCGCTCAGCATCTGCGCGCATCGTCATACCTCCAAGCATTTGAAACTGCTCGTTGGCATCCGATAATTCTTCTATGAGTTTTGAATATGTTTGGCTATCATAATCAGTTCGTTCTCCTAGCTCTGTATTGATTTCTTCGATACGAACTTCTAATTTTTTCACACGGTCAAAAGCCGTCAAGGTTTCCTGAATTACCGTTCGTCCTAGAGGAATATTCATCTCCTGATGCAAAAATCCAAGCGAACTTTGCGTAGGTCTAGCAATGGTTCCCTTATCAGGCGTTATATCACGCGCAATAATTTTGAGCAGGGTAGACTTTCCCGCACCATTTTTACCTACGAGACCAACCCGATCTCGATCACCAAAAACGACGTTTACATTATCTAGAAGCACACGGTCACCGTATTTGACCCATATATTGCTGGCATTTATCATGTTGAAAGCTAAATTTTGGGCTACAAAGGTAGGGATAATTTTATTGAGAATGGAGGAATGAGAATGGAGAATGACGAGGCATGCTCAATAGCGTCAAAATTTAGCTTTCCATTAAAAATCTACACTCGTAATGACGACCCTATAATAATTAAAAGTTTCCTTAGGAATATTCTCACCATAAAGGCTAAAATTACAAATTCGAGCTTCCTGTGGGTCTAAGTTCGGATGAAAATTGAGCAGCAGATAATTATCTCTAGAAGCAACTACGCTTCCATCCTTCTTCACCCATTCTAATCGGCCTTCCATTGATAAGATACGAGAATTGCCGGTGTTAATTATTTCGAAATCATTGGATTGACGTAGAGAATTATTGTAGGAAGAAAAATCTTGCTTGTTTTTACGTTCCAAGATGACTACATCCACATTTTTAGGACGATTAGGCTCCCAGCTTATGGATACGGTATCTGCTGATTCATAAGTTTTTGTGGTGGCTATTTTATCTATGCTTTCGATACTTACAACAACTCGTGAAAGTGGGGGAGAAGCTTTTGTTGGATTGTGTTCAATTAATCCAAAGGGAATTTTGTCGGTGGAACGAGCTACGGGTGAAAGTTCTTTTTGCCAAACTTGCTTGGTTTCTTCACCAATAATCTTTCCTTTTTTATTGTACATTACAAAGTTGAGAATCAAGTCATAAACTTCAATACCATCCAATTCAAAATTTCCATTAATCTGAAAATTGTAATTCTTTTTGTACGTAGAAAAATCTATTTCACTAAGCTGAAAATCAAGCCCTTCTGCTAGATCGTTTTCTAGGAAATCTACTTGTATTTTGCCATTTTTAGTAGTAGCAGTAGCAGTTTTTAGTGGAGAATTAGACGCTATATGTTCCTGATTTTCAGGTTTTTCAGAAGGCTGATGTTGTAGAAAAATAATATAGCTCAACCCCCCAATAATACCAAGTAAACCTAAGATAATAAGGTTTTTAACCTGTGCTGATTTCCCTATCTTTTTTTCTTTTAACTGATTGATGAGTTCAAAAGAAGGGTCGTGATTTGGATCGAGTTGAAGACATTGCATCGCATATTTCCTTGCGGCCTTTCTGTCATCAACTTTTTTGGTGGTTTTCCACTGTTGTGTATAGGCATTGGCAAGGCCAAAAAGTGCTTGGAAGTTATGGGGGCGAATAGCATTTACCTGTCCAAATTCATGAATAGCATCTGTCCAATTTTTATGTTTGCTATAGCCTTTGGCTCGTTCCAAATGTTGGTCCGCTATCTTTTGCACAGCGTTCCAATCTTCTTCGGATAATCCTAGTTCTAAAGCGGTGTCTTTTAGGCTCTTCTGAGAGAGCAAGGCATCATTCCTCTCCTCTTGAATTTCTAGTATTTTTTGTAAATATTGCTCTAATTTGTCGAATGATTTTGGCATAGTAGAATTGGGTTTTATGGCATAGTCTATAATCGTTTTGGCGATTTTTAACATAGAAGACTAAGAAGATATAAGCAAAACGTAACGTACTAAACGCAAAAGATTTATAAGGAGCTCTGCGACCTTATTAAGACACATAAGCTAAACACCGTTTTATTGGTTCAGGCTATGCCAGTTTAGGAAGCATGAAGTTTATTACGCCATGAGGATTTCATACATCTTACATCATAAATCGTATTTTTTCATTAATTTAAAAGTAAATGCTGTAACATATAACCTAAAAGGTGGGTTTACCTCATGATTTTTCTTACTCAAGTTTGGTAATCGACAAGGTCATTTTATCTTTATGTGTGACAATTTTATACTCGCTATTCAACGCCGCACAAAATTTACGGAAGTTAGAACAACCATAGTTTCTAGGATCAAAAGAAGGATCCGCTTGGCGCAAAGAATCACTAAATCGACTTAATAAAGCCATGCCAACATCTTGATCAACAGCTCTTTCGTAAGAACTTTCTATGATTTTCATATCAATAGGCTTCTTCGTTACTTTATTCGTAAGCAAGGGAGGAGGTGGAAGCGTTTCCTTGACCTTTTTCGTTTTAGGAACTGCTTTTGGTGTAGTGGTCTTCGTTTTTTTCGTGCGAGTTGTCGTCGGTTTTTTCTTAGTTTCAACTTCCACTTCGACAGGTTTTTCAGGAGCAAGGATCTCCGTATACGTAAAGTCGTCACATGCTTTTACAAAAGCAATGGGGGTGTGAGAGCGACCGATACCTACAACTTTTAAGCCTTCTTCTCGAATTCGATGCGCTAATCCTGTAAAATCACTATCACTTGATACTAAGCAAAATGCATCGACTAATTTAGCATGAAGAATATCCATTGCATCTATAATCAAGGCCGTATCTGTGGAGTTTTTGCCCCTAGTATATTGAAACTTTTGAATTGGTTTTACGGCATGACTATTCAACTGTCGTTTCCAGCCACGCATGGTCGTTTTTGTCCAATCTGCATAAATACGTTTAATCGTTACACGACCAAATTTACCTGCTTCTTCCAATATTTGTTCTATCAAACTTGACTCAGCATTATCTCCATCAATTAGTACAGCAATTTTCATGTTCTTGGTTTATCTGTTAATGTTCCCATTAGTCAAAATCTTCATCATCCCTCCAATTTTTGCTTTCGAATCAACTCAATGTAAATATCTTCTACTTTTTTTCTTGCCCAAGGTGTTTTGCGTAAAAATTTAAGGCTAGAATTGATACTAGGCTCATAATTGAAGCATCGAATATCTACCTTAGTTCCCAAATGTTCCCATCCATATGAATCGACCAAGTGGTTTAATAATGCTTTCAAAGTAATTCCGTGCAAAGGATTATTAGGTTGTTCCTGCTTCATAAATGTAGTAAATTTGAATCCAAAATTAAGCATTTATAACGAGTGTTAGCCGATAATTTCAAAATTATCGGCTAACTACCTCCGTTCAGTTCTTGAGCCCCAAGTAGTCTTTATTAAGAGCCTGAGTATAGTCCTCCGTTGAATGCGCGATAGCCATCAAGCCTTTACGCCCAAAAGTTTTCATACATCATACTTCTTAAACCTTACTTGAAACTATCCCTTCACAGTAAAAATCGGCTTCACCTCAGCTACAGCCTTAGCCACTCCAGCATCGGTTTGTGTTTGAATGACAGACGAAATCTCTTTGAATGCAAAAGGCGCTTCCTTCTTAATTTCATCTTTCCATTTTTGCAAAATATCGCGTCGGCCACGTACTTGATGGCTATTCGGATCTATTGGTGTAATGATATGAAAACGCTTCATAAAATCCTCAAAAATAGCGTCATCCACTTTCAAACTATCGCCCCTTGACAAGGAACGCCCTGCTCCATGACTGGCACTACACAAGCTCTCTGAATGCCCTCCTCCTGCTAAGATAAAGCTAGAAGCACCCATCGAGCCAGGAATCAAAACAGGTTCCCCAGTATAAGCGTATGGCGTGCCTTGCATTTCTTGGATTCCTCGTGCAGGACAAGCACCTTTTCGGTGAATAAAGACTGGGCGGCCATCTTCTTCCTCCTGCCATAACATATTATGCCCACTATCATAAAGTAGTTGATAATCAAGGCTCCCGAATTCTTCTGTGAAAATGCGTTGCATCATCAAACCTAGGAACATACGATTGCAAAAAGCAAAATTCGCTGCATTGCTTAGTGAAAGCCAAAAATCATCCCATTGCTCCTTGTATTTTTCGGAATAAGGCAAAGGATAAATCTTATTTTCTGGATGCTTCATATCTGGTGGATAGATGCTCTTCAATAATTCCACAAAATGAGCAGCCGTGGGGTAGCCGACACTTACAGAACCGGTATGAATCATCACCACCACGGCATCCTCCTTCAATCCCCAAGCATGTGCAACATGACCATTAAGAATACGATTCACGCGTTGTACTTCCACAAAGTGATTGCCGCCTCCAATAGAACCAATTTGGCTATCGTAAGACTTATAATCGTGCTTTGTATAATTGGACAAGCCATCAAAAATGCCGTCGGTAATCAAGGAACCCATATTAATAATGTGACTCAAATCCTTTTCTTGCTGTCTAGCATTGTAATGTTTCCAAATGCTTTCATTATCAGTTTCTTGATGGGTTTCGAGAAGCCCAATTAAGCCTTGCTTAAGCATGGCTGCTTTCTGATTTGGTGTAAGTGGAATGCCTCTTCCACCTTGGAAATAGACATGTCGAATGGCCTTCTTTAGTTTGTCCAGTCGTCCTAGCATTTCGTCCTCTTTCAAGTCCGTAATATAAAGACGCATACCACAGTTTACATCCTTTCCAATGGCTTGTGGAAGAATAAAACCTTCTGTTTTTAAAGTCGTTCCTATCGGAATTCCCTTTCCTCGGTGAAAATCGGGAGTAATGGCCGTTTTTAAAATATTGGCTGGTGCTGCAAAGAAATCTGGTCGAGCATGTTTGATTTGCTCTAAAGTAGTTTGCAAATGCAGCAATTGATGAAGCTCGTCAACTGCTGATTGTTCTATTTTTACCTGAGCATTAGCAAAAATATTTACGGGTATGCCGTAAGCATTGTTTAGAATGCTTTGATTGGCAGACACTCTTTCCATGATGTATAATCTATGAAATGAATAAAGAAATGAGATTACTTAGGTTTGATGTACGATATAAGATGTATGATTTTTACGTTAAGAAATTTTCATACAGCGCAGATATTTAAGAATTCGTACTTCATCTAAGTAAACTCAAAAATGAATAGGAAGAGACCAAAATGAATGGACACTCCTAAGAAGGGAATACTCGTAGGTAACGAGTCAGCAGCAATCAACCTTCTTGTAATACGTATAACTAAGAATATTTAAGAAAAGTTCCGCACTTCAAAAGAAAAACTACTTCACTACGTTTTTTTACAGCATCAAGGGTATCTTATTGTGTTCAAAAAACTTAATTGCTGTAATTCTACCTGCAAGATATAACAACTCTATATTTTCTGTAGTAACAAGTTGAGAAGATTTAGGAAAAATAAAGAGAGGGTTTTTAGTTTATGTTGGTTTGTGATGGTGAGTTTTTGTTTGAAAATCAGTCTTTAAAGTAAAAAAGTTTATTAACTCGTCCTGTTCGCTCAGAAAAACCAATTTTCACGGCACGAATTTTCTAAAAAAGTGCTATATTAAAGCGACATTTAAAAATATGTATTAACTTAAACATGACTAATTATGCGAAATATACTATTGTATGGACTACTTGCTTTATTCTTGGCAATAGCTGGTAATGTTTATTCTTCTTCTGAACAGGGTGGGGAATATCTTCTTGTTATACATAAACAAAGCGGAGTAGAAATTCCGATTAGTATTCCAGATATTTATTTGCAAGATAAGGACAAATTAATTGCTCCTCTTCAACTTAAAATCATTAAGGGTAAAGAGGTTATACTTGAAATGGAAAGTTTAGATAAAGATATTATTTTACCACCTCTAAACTTAGAGAAGGGAGCTTATACCGTCTATATAAACCTACTAAACTATTCACATTGTCAATTTTTTTCGTTGTGAATTTTTAGTAGAACCTGATAAAAAAGCCACCTTAGTAAGTGGCTTTTTTATCAGGTAATTTATTGATTATTAGTTTGAACCAAACATATTCGGCGATTTTGGGTTTCAATATTTCCAGTCTGTTTAGTAAATACGTTTTACTTAACCTATTTGAGTAGTACTGTGTTACTTCCTTTAGAAACCCTAGAAAGTTCCAATATTTTTCATCAGCATCAAAATTAATTCTCTTATTCTTCTTGTATCTGTAAAGAGTGGAAGTAAAGACAGCAATTTCATTGTCAAATTCTACGAAGGTATCTTCTTTGTGTATTTGATAAGCAGCCTTGAGCATTGATATGTTTTTTTGAAAAAAGAATTGCGGCTTAGTTGCGGTTATCTTCTTTAACTCAACTAGTGCATCTTCATATTTACCTTCTTCCAGTAACAAAAAACCTTCAGATTGATTTTTGATCCGTTTTAAGTTCTTTTCATTGACATCTAAAAAAGCGATGTATTTTTTTTTGAATCTTCTAGCCCAAACAGTTTCATTTTGCCTACAGGCATTTTCGATTGCCAGTACAAAACCATGCCCATCCATCACATTATTACTTATCAAAAGCCCTTCTTTATCCGCTAATTGATACCACTCGAACTGTTCTTTTGCATATAATTCATTCGGTAGATAGATGGGAGCTAAGGCATTTACTCCAAAAATGAATAAATTTTTCCTTTCTGTATAAATGCAAGGAATACTTTTTTGAAACTGTTTTTTTAGTTCATAATATGTTTCTTGATTTTGAGTGACATAGAACTGAACAGTACTCCTTAATACCTGCAATAGAGGGATTTCGGAAGATTCAAAAAGCTCTGGAAATTGTCGTACCTCAACGATAAATTGCTCTTCATTTTCATCATTATACTTATAGTTTTTTATAAGTAACTCAGCATTAATCTTTAATTTTGTAATCTGACAGAAAATATCAAGGTGCCTCAACGCCTCCTCTAAGTCTTTCCTATCCTTGGGATTATCTTCTGATTCGTAAAAATAGCGTTCTAGTTTTTGTAGTGCGACATAGAGGTAGTATTCTGCCTCTGCTTTAGGATCGACAGTAGTTTCAAAGGTATCCGACAAGGTTAAGAATCCTTCCGTCATTCTCGTCTCCTTCAAACTATCTAGTAAGAATTTTTGTCCAATGACTTCATTCTGTTCAAGTTGTTCGAATTTTAAGAAACTTTGTAGGACTTCTAAATACTCGTTTAGAAAAGCCTTCATTCTTGGCGCTTGGTAGCTTTTACTAGCTCCAAATATTTCTTTATAAAGTCTTTGTTTGTGAAAATCTCCTTCCTCAATTTGCTGATATAGTGCTACAAGACAATTTTGAAAATCCTCAAAATTATCCTTTTTAAAACGGAGAAACTTTAAAAAAGAATCTTCCTTTTTTAGTTTAATTAAATTTTTGGTAAAAAGTAAAACAAGGTTGTTCAAATCAGCCATAACGTCTGTTTTAGTTTGAAAGTCAAACAATTAGTGTAGCCGTTTCGAAAAACAGCTTAGACTTTAGGCAATTTAAAGTTTTTTGAACATCAATAAGATAGTACAAAGTAAATAAATAGTTATGAAAAATCAAAAGGAATAGAGAAATAAACCTGAGATTTTTTTCATAAATAAAAGTGAAAAGCCTTCAAGTAGAAGAAAGTAGAGATTATTTTACTTTAAAGCTCCTTAGTTTGTAAGAAGGATTGAGTTTTGACTAAGTAATCATGAGCTATTTATAAGTAAGGCATTTAAATTTATTTGTCAACACCATTTTCGAATCCATGGCATTCTATTTGTAATTTTAGAAGCAAGTTGCTTATCTTTAGATTTCAGACAAACCAAACAGTTACGGATAATTATGAAAAACTACTTGAATTTCGGGCTAATCATAGGCTGTTT
>JAHDHB010000286.1 GCA_020631545.1 Saprospiraceae bacterium
TACAACCACACCCAAAGAGAAAAAAATAAGATTGGTATAGGTGGCAAGGGGTTGGCGAAAGAGGGCTTCAGGTTGAGGGGCCTCGCAAATAGGATGGTAAACGAGCTCAAGGGAGTTAAAGGATTTCCATAAATTTATTCCCCATTCTTGCTGATTCATCCACCACATCAACAGGCCGACCAAGCAAGTACTCCAGAACACAACTAGATAGTGTGGAAATCGGAAAATAAAGGAACTGGATTCTCTTGGCATGAGGCTTATTCTTTTAGCAAAAATATAGTTTATTGCTAGGATTACCTTATTCCGAAGTTTTAAATTTTAGGGTGTAGCATCAAATAGGAAAGGAAGAAAAAAGAAGGGGCGGATCCGCCGAACCGCCCCATGCATTTGTTTTGGGAAACAACTACATATCACAATTGTACATAATTTTATATCGGGGGTTGTACAAAATAGTAACTGAAATAAATGAGATTGTTTGCGTTTTTGTGATAGTACAAAGCTAACATAAAATATAGTGGTTAGAAATCACATTTTTTCTCATTTTCCGTGAAAGTAGATGCTACTTTTGTGATGAAAAAGCACAAAAATAAAGGCTTATACCTTGATTGTAAGACAATTGAGGGAGGGCTTAATAGTTGTGGATTTTCGTATAAATCCATACTTTTTGATAGCTATTTTAACCGAATTTGGCAAAAATAGCTATCAAAAAAACTTTTTAGAATCGAATATCGTCTTCTTTGTTTTCTGCTAATTTTTCAATAAATCAATTTTTTGCTTGAGCCAAGCTCTTGCGGATACATCGTTGATTTCAGCGAGTTCGGTTTGTAGTTTTTCCTTGCCTTCTTGAACGACATGCCGTTCTTTTAAGATTCGACGAGTGAATTTTATTAGGTTGATGTTCGCTTTTTTTACAGCGTCGTTGATCGTTTTGTTGCGTTTGAGGTACATCGTGTAAGCGTGAAGGAAATCGTGCAAAGCCTCTTCATAATCCTCTAACTCAAAGTAGCACTTCAGCGTCATGTTCTTTGCAACGATGTTGAAATGAATTTCTGAAAAAGCAACTTCGCGTAAAAATTCTAAGCTTGCTTCATAATTTTCTTGCCGGAAACTGATATTCGCTAAGCAAAGTAAGGTGGTATTTTGTTGATACTCTTCATGGAGTAAATGGCCGTAGTCTTCAATAAACTGCTTTGCCCAATCCAGCTCGCGAAGCATGCATGCTGTGTTAAATATATTAAGAAAGTGCAAGTGATAGATAAAGCCCTCATCCAGCCAAATTTCTTTCTCTAAACCAAACAAATACAACTCAAATTGATCGTTTAAGGCCTCTTTGTGCTTGGACTGGTGGAGTCGGAAAAAATTGTTGGTAATGTAGATTATCACCTCGCGTTGCTCCATTCGAGACAATCGATGATAGTTAGATTTGAACGTCTCTTTTAGCGTCAGCAAGTCTTCATATTTCAGCTCTTTTTGAGAATGGATGATTCGTTGGTATAGATCAATGATAGGATTGTCCTTAAAGGGAGGTTTGTCAGTTAATTCAAGGATATTATCCAGTAAATGAATCGTATAGCTATCCGTCAGAAGCTGTTCCCTATTAATCATTTCACAACTATATTTCAGCTTGGTAATCACATAAAACAAGTCGATATAGTTCATGGAGTTGTTCAAGCTCTCAATTTCCGTCGTTTGCTTAGAAGTACTAGAGTGAGAGTAAGTTAAGTGGCTTATTTGAAACATTTGATAGTAATAGTCAATGCTTTTCACCTTGTCTTCTTGCAATTCATCCTTAAGTTTCTCCATTTGAGAAAAGAAAAATTTATCCAATTTTCTCTTTTTGTAATATTCCAACAAGAGATTCTTTTTTACGAAACTCTGTTCAGAGAGCATGACTTGAACGATAAAATCTTCTAAGGATTTCCACAAGTCGGAAATAACATAGCTCAGCTTTTTTACATTACTTTTTACCTTTGGAAAAATCTTCTGAGCTACTTTTTCCTTTTCTAAGCGGTTAGATTGAAAATCAGGGGCATATTTTTTTAGATAACGGAAAAGTAATAATTCTCGATCATCCTTTCCTCTAGACTGACTTTCAAGATATTTTTCGAATTGGCGTAGTTCTGTTTTTGATAAACTTTTCAGCAAATCGATTAGTTTGGTTTTTTGCATAAAAAACGATTAACATAAAGTAAAATCCTATTCATTTACAAGCAAGGTTTATAAATGAAAAGTAAAATTACGGTATTCTAAGCTGGTGAAACAAAATCTAAATCCTGCATAAGAACCATTCCTTTGTGAGGGCCTTTTAGTGAGGTAAGCCATCCTCAGCGTAGTTGCTCCTAAGCAAGTTCGAAAACAACCAGAAATATAAAATAAACTCCGTAAAAAGTACAACATAATTGCAGGAAAACCTACAATACTATACCATGATTTGGAGCAAAAAATCAAGCCCAAATGCTTAGTCGAGCAGTATAATCGACTGTTTAACAGCGTATTTAATCGCACCTATTCTTGAAGAATAGAATACAACTATAGAAAAACCGAATAAGGGGTAAAGGGCGGTAGGATACTGCTTATTTACTGAATTATGATCTCCAGTAAAACTTATCATATCTTTAACGGCTAATTTTGGCGAGAAAAAGCAGCTTGGCGGAATAAGTAGGTTATGCAAAAATTTACACCTACTTGTACATAACTTTGGAAAACGCTAAATATTGCCTAGTTCTGTTCAAAATTATTCAATTTTTTCCTTAAAAAACAATTTTTTAAGGTATCTCCCTTGAAGCAATATATGACCTCTGAAATTTAGAACAAATTTTTTCGACAAATAAAGCAAAACAATTGCGTCATTTTTTCTTGAACTATTAGGTGTCTAAGAATCGAACTAAATTTCAAACAACGTATAAGTAGCATTGTAACAGTTGGTAAATAAAGTTATAACGCATGATTTTTAATAAAAACTACTAGAGCAAAATTAAGGGTAAGGTGTATTTTTTTATTCATTCCTACTTTGTAGGAGTAGACTCAAGGTTTATTCCTTACTACAAAATTTCATCAAAATTCAGCCAAAAATCACTCGGCAATACCTGAAAAAAATCATTCATTACGCGAGATGTGTTGATAAATTGACGAAAGGGACTCATTATCAAAAATTATGCTTGAAACATCTTAGAAACCTTAGCGTATAACAAGCATTTTACCTTGTAAAATGATCGAAAATCTGTTCTATAAAAATGTAGATTTATTTTACGCTAATACAAGATAAAACCACTTTATTTTTCGTGTAAAATCATCTGGTAAGGCTATACTCAAATCATAGATTTTCAAAATAATGTTTCGTAAAAGAACATTAAGCAAAATCATAAACCAAATTAAGGTAAAAAATCTCTATATTGTTAGTCACCTTATTTATGTAATCATCAGCAATAACCCATAGTTTACTAAATATAATTCCCTTATGAAATTTAAATTCTACCCAACATTATTGCCCATATTGTTGTTCTTTTCAATACTTTCTACAAAGAGCTATGCCCAAGGGCTTGGTTTGTGGGAAGATACCCCAGAACCGTCTATTCAGTTGAAGGGGGAAAGACAAATTGTGCCTAAGGTTTATCGTACACTTTCCTTAGATTTGGTATCGCTCCAAACAGCTTTGGCCGCTGCACCCCTCGAATCTGCCAAAACTTTGCGGACTTCTCCGCTCATTATGGTGTTCCCCATGCCAAATGGTACTATGCAACAATTCAGAGTTGTGGAATCGCCCATAATGGAGCCGGGTTTGGCTGCAAAATTTCCTCAAATCAAAACTTATCTTGCCCAAGGAATAGATGATCGTACAGCGACTATGCGTTTTGATATAACGACGAAAGGCTTTCATGGAATGATTCTTTCCGTTGAAGGAGCTACATTCATCGATCCTTATAGTAGTGGGACAACGACAGAATACATCGCCTACTACAAAAAAGATTTTGTTTCGGATAAAGAATTCTCTTGTGGTGTTCAAGGTGAACTGCGCCCTAGAAAAACGTATCAAAAAAATGCCTACTCGAATGGTTCTACGTTGCGAGAATATCGATTTGCTTGTGCCGCTACAGGCGAATACACAGCATTCCATGGAGGTACGGTAGTCGATGGTATGTCTGCCATTACTACAACGGTTAATCGCGTCAATCAGGTTTATGAAAGAGACCTTGCTGCTCGTTTAATTCTTGTAGCCAATAACAATGTTTTAATCTATACCAATGGCGCTACCGATCCGTTTTCCAATGCAAGCGCTGGAGCCTTGATCAACGAAAGTCAATCTGAAATTGATGCCCAAATTGGTAATGCCAATTACGACATCGGCCATACAGTAAGTACTGGAGGTGGAGGACTGGCAGGGCTTGGCGTTGTTTGTCTTACAGGACAAAAAGGAAGAGGCATCACAGGTAGTGGCTCTCCTATTGGTGACCCTTATGACATTGACTATGTAGCGCACGAAGTAGGCCACCAATTTGCTGGTAATCACACTTTTAACGGCAGTACAGGCGCTTGCGCAGGCGGCAATAGAAATGCTGGAACAGCCTACGAACCGGGTAGTGGATCTACAATACAAGCCTATGCAGGTATTTGCTCTCCTCAGAATTTACAAAGTAATAGTGACCCCTATTTCCATGGAGCAAGCTTAGAGGAGATGATTTCTTTCTCTACTGGTGGAGCAGGCAATAACTGCCCTGTTATGACGGCTACGGGCAATACGCCTCCAGTAGCAACGGTTCCTATGAATGTAAATTTAACCATTCCTGCTAATACGCCTTTTGAACTAACAGGAGCGGCTACAGATGCCGACGGCGATGCCCTTACGTACTGCTGGGAACAATATGACTTAGGCCCTGCTGGAGCGCCAGAAGCGGCTACTGGAAATGCACCACTTTTTAGAAGTTGGTCGCCTACTACAGATCCTGTTCGTACTTTTCCAAGATTAAGCAACTTATTGACCAATACAGTGCCTTTAGGTGAATTGATGCCGACTTATACGCGTTCGATGAATTTCCGCCTTTCCGTACGGGATAATCGTGCTGGAGGTGGTGGCGTTCATTGTGCTTCTTATGCCGTAGATGTAGATGCAGCGGCTGGGCCTTTCTTAGTCACAGCACCAAATACAAGTGGAATCGTTTGGGCGGCTGGTAGTACAGAAACCATTACTTGGGATGTGGCCAATACCGATGCTGCCCCTGTAAGTTGTTCAAGTGTTGATATTTTAATGTCTACAGATGGAGGGAATACCTTTCCAACAACTTTAGTTTCAGGTGTATCTAACGATGGTTCACAAACCATTGTTGTTCCAAATATCACCTCTTCTACCGTTCGAATCAAAGTTATTTGCTCTGGAAATATCTTCTTCGATATTTCCAATGAAAATCTTGAAATCCAATTTACAGGGCCCGATTATACTATAACGGCAAGCCCTAGCACCGTCGTTACATGTAAACCCAATGCAGCCAATATCGGAGTAGCGATCACTGGTTTTGGTGGTTTTAACGGCATTGTTACTTTAGAATCCTTGAATTTGCCGGCCAACTCTATCGCTTCTTACACCGTAAAAGAAGTTACGGCTACAGGCAATTCCGTTATTTCTATTAGTACAGACGATGTAGCTCCAGGTACTTATACCGTTACGATACAAGGTACTGGAACGCCTGGAATTAATACGGCAGACATACAACTGACGGTGGTGGAAGGTGTACCTGATGTGCCGGTACTAGGAATGCCCATGAATGGCGATAATGTTGTTGGTACAACACCTACTTTCTCTTGGAATGCAGCCAATGGAGCAGAAGAGTACGAAATTGAAATAGCGACCGATGCGGCATTCTCCACGATTGTCGCTACTGCAAACAATATTACTGGCTTAAATTATACCTCGGCCACCACTTTGAGTAATGCTACCGTCTACTTCTGGCGTGTAAAAAGCTCAAATATTTGCGGAGCTAGTGAATGGTCTGATGTCTATATATTACGAACCGAAGATGTCCCTGCTTGTTCAGATGTCATTGCTGAAGGTGGTTTTGAGGCAGGCCCCAATTCTGCTTGGTCGGAATCTTCCGCCTTAGGCTATGTCATAGTAGATAATACTTCAAATGTGTATAACTCAGGCGCTTATTCTGCTTGGTTAGGTGGAGCAAGCAATGAAAATGCACAGATTTGGCAGAATGTAACGATTTCTCCTACTGCGGTATCGGCTACCTTGACTTATTATTATGTTATCGCTTCAAATGAAGCAGCAGGTGATTGTACCTTTGATTATGCCTATGTCAATGTTGACGGAGGAGCCGTAGAAACTACCTATCCCTTGTGTAGCGATAACAATACAGGTGGATACCAAATGGCCACCCTAGATTTATCCGCTCACATTGGTTCTACTGTAGAAATCAGATTTCAGGTCACGACTGATAATAGTGCAACTAGTAGCTTCTATCTCGATGATGTAGCTGTTGAGGTTTGTGAAGCGCCTCCAGCTAGTTGTGATTCACCACTTCTCATTCCTAAAGCCGTGGGTTTGTATACGGCAGACGAAGAATGTACGGATGCAATGGGATGGACACACTATTGGAAAAAGGCAGGTACTGCACCAGCAACATCAACAGATGTTCTATTATTGTCTATCGAAAAAGATGGAACGGTCGCTATTGCTCCTAGTGATGTGACCGTAGGCGTTACCGCTGTTGGGGGTTCTGTAGATTTAAGTTCGGCTGCCTACGTCACCAATCCTTCTGGCTGGCATGTTATGAATCGTTATTGGGACGTTACGCCTTCTGTGCAACCTGGTGTGGCTGGTGTTAATGTAAGGTTTTACTATACTTCTGATGATTATGACGGCATCAAAACAGCGGTCACTGGAGCAGGAGGAAACATGACCTCTCATGCCGATCTCGTTTTCTATAAATTTGCCTCTGGCTCAGGTATCAACCCCGATCCTTCCGCAGGACATACAGGAGGGGACAACACAAATTATATTGAATTCCCTGCTGGAATTTCTGACTATAATATTGATCATGCTGCTGAATTTGGCGTCCTAGGTTTTTCTGGTGGCGGTGGTGGTGCTGGTGGCCAAGGCATGGGCACTGGAGCTTTACCCATAGAATTATTAAACTTTACTGGAGAATTGGCTAAAGATGGCAACTTATTGAGATGGACAACAGCCATGGAAGTAGAAAACGACTATTTTGTAGTTGAACACTCTACTGATGCTGAATTTTTTAGAGATTTGGGCCAAGTACAGGGCGTCATCAACTCTACTACGCCAAACTCCTATGAATATTTACATGAATTTCCTAAGAAAGGCATCCATTTCTATCGTTTACGTCAAGTCGATCTTGATGGAAATGCTACCTATTCACACATCATAGCTCTACGCTCGAACCGTGAATTCCCTGCCGGCATCCAGCCAAATCCAGTGACGTCTATTTTGACCTTGAACTATGTATCAAGCGAAGAAAACGTCCTAACCCTATCCATTTTCGATGGTACGGGGAAATTGCTTAGAACGGAAACGCCAGCTATTACCGAAGGAAGAAACCTACTTGACTATGATGTCAGCGACCTAGCAGAAGGAATGTATTTCCTTCAAATTCAACACGGAGAAAACATAACCACAGAACGTTTTATCAAACTTAATGAATAGGACAAAATTCACGAAACGTCTATTCTCGATAAAACGACCAAAACTATAGCTAAGGAAGGAAGGCATTTGCCTTTCTTCCTTTTTTGATCAATGTCAGCAAAAAACTAAAAACTCCATAGGTGTTCCCTGTCTACAAACCTAAGTTCGATTAATCTTTAGACTAAACTTGTAGAGGACTTGACGGCTTTCTAGAATTCCCTAAATTAGTGCAATGATAGAAAGCACACCAGAAAATCCATTAGCCTTTTTTGATTATTTCTTTGATAAAGAAATACACACCCAATGGAAAAAACTCTATTCGGATTACATTGAGCATGAATTTGGCTCTACTTGTGATGAAATAAACCATGAGGACAAGACTATTACCTCACTTGACAGCCATACCTGTTTTACTTTCTTAATGAGCTAATCCAACATAACCATTTAGATTCATTAATACTCAATGATCTCAATAAATATGTCAAGTATGTGTTTAGGGATGATCTAGGGAATGAATTTAGTTAAATTAAGCAATCCAAAGCACAAATCTCTAAAAACCCTTCCCCAAAAACAAGGCTTGACAATATCATTTCTCTCCTCTGAAAATACCTTTACCATACAGATTGGAGGATAGATTTCAAAGAATCCTTGTAATCATTTCAGAATATGATAATTACAACAAGGAAAAATGTGGTAGGGATGATATTGAGTACATTGCTTCTTTCGTCGAGTTATCTACTCCATACAATCAATTCAGAATTGAACTGGTTG
>JAHDHB010000287.1 GCA_020631545.1 Saprospiraceae bacterium
TTTAGGTTGAAAAGGCATCTCTCATATTAGCTTTTTAGAGAACCGACCAGCCCTGCCCTCCGAAGGGGGACAAGCTCTCGCCTAATTTTTTGAACTTTTCTTCAATAAATTACACATTTCTCCTTGTATTCTTTTAAAATATTTTTCTCAAATGCTCAAAATTCAAAAAATAAATCACTGAAATTCAGGCGAGAGCATTATCCCCCTTCGGAGGGTCCCGATAATTATCGGGAGCAGGCGGGGGAGGTTCGCCGTGAGAGAACGTCAAAACGACAGACCATAATCGACTTATTTATAAACGATTAAGCCCTTAACTTAACAGCATTGTGCGAAAGCGCTGGGCAATGATGCGAGCAGGACGTAAGGTACATCGTACCGACCCCGTAATCGCCCTAACAAATGAACAAACAGGAGATTACAGGGTCGGTGCTACGCACCTTTTTGCTCCGTTTTCTTTAAACCCCGCGCTTTCGCACGGGACTACAGACGGGGTCGCACCTAACGGCGCTTCAAATTTCGCAAGCGAAATTTAGGCTAAATATCAGCAAGCCCTTTCTAACTCTAGCTTTGAGGTTTGTACAGGTCGAGGGAATTTACGATAATTTTTGAGTGAAGACAACCTTCAATTTTTTTGACCTGACTACTATTTGTGTCTTAAAGCAAAAAAATCAGGAGATTGGCAAGCAGCAAAAAACTCGACGTGGTGCGTTTGAGGCGGCTGTTTTGTGGGATAGCAGAACGTGCTACGTCTTAGCTGTGGCAGAAGACGTAGGCAAGTGTTTGAGTTAGTAGTGTTTAGGTGGAAACGCAGCGCCAGAGCATTCCCGCTATGCTACCGCCACACACGCACCGCGATTCTATGGAAGGGATTTGTCGGAGGAATAGAATGCTAAATTATTTCCCCCTTTCAGGGTTTGCCTCAAATTCAGATAAATGATGCATGTAAATCCCGAAGGGATGTAAGGATTATGGAAAAATAGAAGAATATAAGTACGAAACCCCTGAAAGGGTGAAATTTTTAAGTGAAGACAACCTCTTTGACCTTTACCTAATGAAATTTGAAAAGCATTTCTATCGTTTGGTTGATCCTTATCGTGAGACAATTCCATGATTATACAAAATGACGATATACCCAATAATCCGTAATCTAATTTCCAGTAGAAGGGACACACTCACGCCCATTCCCGATTACTATCGCGGACAGGCTCACACTATTTTGCAGCGTAGCAAGCAAAATTACTTAGAGCCTTTGGATAAACTTTTTTGCAGAAAATAGCCTAAAACGAAAAAAGCAGCAACTTATACTTAAGTTGCTGCTTTAGAAGTATGTGACTCGGCCGGGGTTCGAACCCGGGACCCTCTGATTAAAAGTCAGATGCTCTACCAACTGAGCTACCGAGTCAGCCTTTCTGCGAAATGCGATGCAAAGATAAGCGTAAAAAAAAAGAATCCAAATAAAAGTGGAACATTTTTTTTAAAAATAACGTAAATGTCATTTACCCTTATGCAGTTACTTATCTTAACCACCAAGGAGTACGGATAGTTCCCCCATTCGCCAAAAAAGAAGGCCAAAAGATTTTATATCCTTTTTGAAGAGTTAAGGCTTAATATTTACACCGGTAGCTTCAAATTGAATTTCTGCTTTAGGTTCGGTGATAGCGGCAATAACCTCAGGACTTTCTCCTGCGTCTTCTGCATAGTGTCGAAGCTCATCAACTGGTGTAACGGTTTTGAAGGCACGTCCTTGCATAATGACCTCTCCATTTAAATCCAAAGGCATAAAAAAGCCATAATCCTTGAATTTAACCATGATTTCGTCACCATTGCTAGTAGCCAAAGTCATCCAACATCCTTTTTTCTGGCAAACACCAGTTACGGCACCTTTCACGGCTATCTTTTTGATCTCCTCCTTATCTTCCATTTTTTGCAGCAAATCATCTACTGAAATAACCTTAGCTGTTTCAAAAGCTTCACCACGAAAAGGGCTGTCATTTGCCGTTTCTGCTACCTTTGATCCACCTTGGCAGCCTAAAAAAGCCAAGGAAATGAGTAATAATAGTTGTTTCATAAAATAAAAATTTTTCCAAAAATACGGAATGCCTTATAAATGTAGGTGCTTGATTACGAAAAAAAATGGGCGATTCTTTTTCAAAACTAAAATCTGACGAAAAATCTATAGTGTCTAGATTCTTTTCTCGATTATAAATCAATACCTTTGTGGCTAGTTATTATGAATCTATTCTACACTACTCAAATAGAAGGCAATTTGGCCATTCTTCCCATGGAAGAGGCTCGTCATTGCGTACAAGTGCTTCGTAAGAAGCCTGGTGATCGTATTCATTTTATTGATGGGAAAGGACACCTGTATATAGGCAATATCTTGGAAGTGAGTAAGAAACGTTGCTCTGTGCGCATCGTTGATACCGAACAACTGCCTACAACACCATCCGTTAGAATTCACATAGCCATTGCTCCTACAAAAAACATTAGTCGAATGGAGTGGTTTTTGGAGAAGGTAACGGAAATTGGTATTTCTGAAATTACGCCCATTTTTTGTGAGCATTCCGAACGTAGTCGCTTGCGTCTGGACCGCTTAGAGAAAATCATTCTTTCAGCCACGAAACAATCTTTAAAAGCTTGGTTACCAAAGTTAAATGAGCCACTTAAGTTTAAAGACTTTCTGGAAAAGTTATCTGATGAAGAAGGAGTACAACGTTGTATTGCTTATTGTCATGATGATGAAAGGGTGGCTTTGAATAAATATTGCGAAGAAGGGAAAGACGTCGTTATTATGATAGGGCCAGAAGGAGATTTTTCGCCACAGGAAGTTCTATTAGCCTTTGAAAATGGTTTTACGGGGGTAAGTCTTGGGAAAAGCCGTTTACGTACTGAAACGGCGGGAATTGTTGCTTGTCATACCTTGAATCTATTGAATAATTAGTTTTCTCCGAAAAGTAGGGTTTAACGAAAAATATGATGTAAAATGTATAAAACCCTCATTGCGTAAATTTTTATTTGCTAGGAAATAATATACATCATACTGCTTAAATCTTACAGCATAATTTTTGAGAAGAGCCTTTTCGGAGTGACCTCAATACTTAAATGTTGAAAGAATCAAGCAACATTTTTGATAGAATGGAGTTATAGATCGCAGGAGTTCTTGTACATTTTATTTTTCAAATTGAATAAATTATAGCCATGAAGTTAAGGTTATTGCTTGTAGTTGGATGTTTTTGCTTGTTTGCTGCGACGACGATAGAAAAACCGACGATGAAACTAGCATTACTCAAGTATAGTGGGGGAGGGGACTGGTATGCGAATCCAACGGCTCTGCCGAATTTAGCTGAATTTTGCAATACCAATTTAGGGACGAACTTCGATCCTGAGTATGCGACCGTGGAAGTGGGAAGTGCAGAGTTATATAATTACCCTTTTACACACATGACGGGGCATGGTAATGTCGTATTCTCTGATGCAGAAGCCGAAAATATGAGGAATTATTTACTAGCAGGTGGTTTTTTGCATATTGATGATAACTATGGAATGGACAAGTTTGTGCGTCCTGCTATGAAAAAGGTCTTTCCTGAGTTAGAATTTATGGAGTTGCCTTTCAGCCATGAGATTTACAATAAGCGATTCATGTTTAAAAATGGATTGCCAAAAGTCCATGAACATGATGGAAAATCACCTCAAGGATTTGGTTTGATTTGGGAAGATCGCTTAGTTTGTTTTTATTCTTTCGAAAGTGATCTTGGTGATGGTTGGGAAGATCCTGATGTTCACAAAGATCCAGAATCGGTAAGGCAAGAAGCACTCAAAATGGGAGCCAATATCCTCCAGTATGCTTTTGAACGATAGATGATTGTTGTTGAGGTTGGGGCTGTTCTTTATGCTGAGCAAACACTTGGTAGCTTATTTTGCGAACCAAGGGGGTGAAACCCTTTGCTATAGAACCTCGAAGGCTACTGCCTTCTCCTGCGAACACTTGCTACCTTCCTAATGCTTTTGGGAAACAGAGAATTGCTGATACTACCTGGGCTAAAATCTTCTATTTTCTGCCATTGCACCATTCCTTCCCGCAAAACTTGAAGGTTGTTACTCGTGCTTTTGTAGCCTAAACGATTAGCTCCTCATTCTAAGAAAATAAGAAGCATGTGCCCTTAAATTTATATGCGGAATGTTCAGTAATTGAACATTCCGCATATAAATTTAATAGGCTATCAAATTCGGTAAAAAGTGGACAATGAATCCTTGAAAATTGGTGCGAGGAGTCGGGAGCTTAAAAATGAACGAGTGAACGCTTTTACAGGCAGTGAACTCGTAATTTTTTACTCGTGATTTAGTAGACTATGCTACTTTTGGAATACCATGAACCAAATAAAAAGGAGTAATCCAGTCAGTCTTCTTTCCAGTGTTAAGACTAGCTAATGTTCGTCTTCATGGAAAAAGAAATCGTCTTTACTAGGACGTTCTAACCAGATATCATCCATGCTTTCGTAGACCTCGTTATCTTCATCTAATTGTTGAAGGTTGACTATTACCTCTCTAGATTTTACGCCGCCTAGTCGAATGACATAATCAATGAGTTCGTCACGAGAAGCAGGCCACGGAGCATCTTCTAAATAGGAGGCTAGTTCAATTGTCCAATACATATCGGAAAAATTTTATTAAATTAACGGTAAATCCTAACCTGAGTTAGATTATAAATGACTTATGGTGGAGTCATGTCTTAATTAAAAAGAAAATCTAGCTTCTAAATTTTATTCAAATTCAGGCTAAAATTTGGGCAAAAGTCGTTTATGAAAACGACATTACCAAAAAAAAGTTTCGAAATATTATCAATGACCGCATTTTTTTTTGCGTCACGCTGAAATTCAGGCTGTTACCATAAATGTTTTTTGAAAGAAACATGAGTAGAAAAAATATTAATTTTCAATCAATAAACATGAATCTATTGCCCTTTAAAATATGGCTTAAGGCGGTTTTTTAAAAATAAAAAACTACTATCAGTTCAAGAAGTAAAATTTTGACGAACTGATTGGCCTATCCGCTGTATAAATGATAAGGAAGACTAAACTCCAATATCGCGACTTCCTAAATCATGCCAATTTTTCTTGTTAAGGGAATTATATCCTTAAAGAATTGAAATAAAATTTTTTAGTCAATTTTTTAAACCTTTTGCATGGAAAGGGAGAAAACTAAAAAACTTAAAATCCTTGATTTAAACCAGCTCATCTGGCTTAAATTGTGAGTTTTAAAAACCTTAAGTTTTTCCATTGTAGTACTTTTCTAGGAATAAATCAAGTCCAGACACGTCTTTTTTGAAAAAAAATATTTTTCAAGAATGGTTTTTTTGTTTGTATCTGACTACCAGTATTTAATGTGCTTTGTTTTATTTGAATGGAGCGTAGAGAGATGTCGACGAAAGGCAGCTCTCAACGCTGAAAAAGGTAACTTATCGTGCTTTAAAATACTTTATACGGTAATCTGCTCCGATTTTACCTTCTTTGACTTTTACCAATTTTCGTTTTATCATTCGCTTTTTGATAGGTTTTAGGAGTTCCGTGAAGAGAATTCCTTCTAAGTGGTCGTATTCGTGTTGAATAACCCGACTGTTTACGCCATCAAAGATTTCATCATGTTCCACAAAATTTTCATCAAAATACTTCAATCGTATTTGTTCAGGGCGAGAAACTTCGCCGCGAATGCCTGGAATGCTCAAGCAGCCTTCTTCATAATCATAAGGCTTACCGCCTAAAGCAAGGGTTTGAGGATTGATGAAAACCTTTTTGATACCAAGATGCTCCTTACCTTCATCCATGGTTTGCACGGTATCTACCACAAAAATGCGAATTGATTTTCCAATTTGCGGACCTGCAAGCCCTACTCCTTGAGCGGCATACATCGTCTCGAACATGTTCTCTATAAGTTTTGCTAGGTTTTCGTAATCGGAAGTGATAGGGGCAGCCTTCTTTGTCAAAACAGGGTAGCCAAGGGCATAAATTGGAAGTATCATTTGCTATGCGTTGTTGTAAAATGTTTGTTAGTGAAAAATGTGGCTTTTTGAGTAGAAATTAAGGGCGTGGTGTCAGGTGAATCATCGATTGACACGCTTGTCACCTAGCGCTATACCTTCGTTCTTCCATAAACTCTTGCAAGATGAGAACGGCGCTTATCTTATCTACTAGTTCTTTATTTCTCCGTTTCTTCTTCTTCGCACCACTTTGTAGAATGATGCGCTTGGCATCTTTAGAGGTGTATCGTTCATCAATAGTAGATACTGGAATATCAGGGAACTCCTTGTTCAACTTTTTGATAAATCGACTAACCAAGTGGGCTATCTTTCCTGGACTATTATCTAAGTTATAAGGTTCGCCAACGACAATAGCTTCCACCTCTTCCGTCGAAATATATTGTCGAAGATATTCGAATATGTTGGGAGTAGGTACTGTGTCTAAGCCACTTGCAATGATTTGCAAAGGGTCAGAAACGGCGAGTCCCACACGTTTTGTACCGTAGTCTATGCCTATTATTCTTGCCACGGCGCAAATATACAGCTTTTCCGCGTACTCAGGTAATGAGAAAATTAAATAATGAATCTACTCCGAAAGGTAGGAAGTTAGGGGAAATACGATTTATGATGTAAGATGTATGAGAACCTCCTAGCGTAAATTATTATTTGCTAGGAAATAATAAAAAGTGTACTTCCTTAATTGGGCTAGGCAGAACTAAGCAAAAGGGTTTAGCTTATGAGTCTTCTACGTAGTACATCACGTTATGCTTATATCTTCTTATGAGCCTTATATGGTTAAAAAATCGCCAAGCAGTACCACTAGACAAAATAATCTAGCATGAAAAATACACTCAACAAAACGCTCGCTATGCCATTGGTCGTAAAAAAAGCAAGATTTACACGACTTAAATCATTGACTTTGACTAGAGAATGCTGATAAGCCAAAAGCCCAACAAAAATAAGAGAACCTCCAAAAATGAATAAGCCAAAATCTTCAAACCTTTGCGTTATCGTATAAGCGGCTCCTAGGATAAATGCCGCGCAAAGAACGTGCAATACAAGGGATAAACGTAAAGCGTTTTTTTGCCCCAATTTTACAGGGATAGATTTTAGTTCTTGAGCTTTGTCAAAGTCTTCATCTTGTAAGGCGTAGATAATATCGAATCCTGCAACCCAAAACATGACCGCAGCACTATAGAGAAGTGGAATGAGGTCAAACTTACCTGCTATAGCCAAATAAGCGCCCATAGGGGCAATGGATAACCCAAATCCTAATACAAAATGGCAGAGCCAAGTAAAACGCTTGGTATAGCTGTAGATAAGGATGACAAAAAGAGCTACTGGGGATAGATAAAAGCAGATGGGATTGATAAACCAAGTCGTTACCACAAATAAGGTGCTGTTGATGATGACGAAGAGCAAGGCACCCATTGGGGAGATAAGACCAGCAGGAATTTCCCGTTGTACAGTACGAGGGTTTTTTTCATCAATGTCTCTGTCTAAATAACGATTGAAGGCCATCGCTGCACTACGAGCGAAAACCATGCAAAGGAGGACGAGTAAAAAATTCTGCCAAAGGAAGTTGCCTCCTAGTTCGCGAGTAGCTAGGAAAAAGCCAATTAAAGCAAAAGGTAGGGCAAATATGGTGTGGCTGAATTTAATCAGCGAAAGATATCTGTTCATTAGCTGCGTTATGCTTGTTAGTGCTTAAAGCGCAAAAATACAGAAAAGTAAGGGATATCGTATGGATTAAATTTCTTCTTTAAATAAACGAAGGGGTATTTTGGTGGTTTTGTAATATGAAAAACTTATTTTTTAAGGCTGACTTATACAAAAAAACCTTGATTTCATTGACTTTTGAAGCGGATGTTTAGGTTGGTGTTGTTTTTTGCAAAGAAATATTTTTCCGAGATACTTGTTTTTTAAAATTAACTTCGCGATATTTGTTAAGCAATTCACTCAGAATCTGAGAAATATAAACCATAGGAGGAAATCTACCGTATTCGGGAGGTTTCCTTTTTTTTATTTTAAAAGGAGTCAAGTGCCAGCAGGTTCTTACCTAGCTGACACTTGACGCTTATTTTTCTAGATCTCTCCTACAATAGCTTCCGTCACATTGATGATGTGGTCACCCACACGCTCAAGGGAAGAGAAGATATTGTTGTAAATCATAGCTGATTTGACGTTATAATCTTTAGAACCAAGTCTAGTAAGATTATCGTTTCTAAACTGATTACGAAGTTGATTGATTTCATCTTCGATCTGTCTAGCTTTTTCCTTAGCTACATCGCGGTAGCTTGGTGTATTAAGATTCTCAACCATAACACCGAAAGCACGATCAACAGCTTCCATCATCTTGTTCAGGTTGTTTCGTT
>JAHDHB010000288.1:0-261 GCA_020631545.1 Saprospiraceae bacterium
AAGGCTGATCGTCAACAACGATTGACTTTCGAAGAAGAAGGGATTTCTTTTGCTAAAATCAACCATGCCTTGCTTGGGATTATCAACCAACTTCACGATGAAGAAATAAGGTATAAGCCATTAAATCAATTAGATACGACGCCAACTAAAAAAAAGGTAGCTTGGGTCGTCGGAATTGGTCTTTTGCTTCTAATTGGGGGGATGGGATGCTACCTTATTGAATTATGGGGTGGTGCAGGCTCTTTTTCGGCAACCGTACTC
>JAHDHB010000288.1:271-1941 GCA_020631545.1 Saprospiraceae bacterium
AAGGAAGGCAAAGACGACCGCATTTTGAGTGGACAAGGAAAAGTTGTCCTAGATTTTGGAACAACGCGGGAGGAAGAGCCAATTAATCAGGAAGGGGAAGCGACTTTCAAGGAATTACCAAGCAAGTTTATCGGCAAAGAAGTGCATGTCAGTATTCATCATCCACAGCCTTATTTTCCTACCCTACGAGATACTATTTATAAACTAGAAAAGGGAAAATCGATTTACCTAGAAATCGAGCTAACAGGCATTCATAACATCAAAGGAACTATCTTGGACTTTGAAACCGAAAAGCCTTTGGATAGTGTGCGAGTCAGTGTCCAAAACATAGCAGCCTATACGGATAATTATGGTTGGTTTAAACTAGATATTCCCTCTGAACTACAAGCCAAGTTTCTACGGGTACATTTTTATAAAGAAAGCTATCGAATGGAAACCATTGATAGTATTGCGCCACATACGAAGCAAGAAATAGAACTTTCATTACATAAAAATTAAAATAATCATGAAATTATTCATCCCTTTATTTGCAATGCTATTAACTTTTTCTATAACAAAAGCTCAGCAAGATGTAAAACTACCCGGTGAAGTGGTAGAACAAAACAGTAAATTCAATACTGGAACAATCAAGTACTTATCAAATGTTGAAATCAAAGCAGTAGGTGCAATTCCTCAGAGAAGTGATGCCAAGGGGATTTTTACCCTTATTTTTTCAGATAAGCCTCTTGGTAATCTTGTACGAATCTATGCTGCTAAAAGTGGGTATGAGTTGGTCAATGCGGAAGAACTCAAAAAAGCAGCGGTGACAGGAAGAACAAGCCCACTAAAAGTAGTGATGTGTGAAGAAGGACAACTTTATGAAAACCAAGTTGCTTATTATAAAATTGGTAAAAGTGCTACCGAAAGTACCTATAAAAAACGCCTAGCTATCTTGGAACAAAAGAATGCAGAAAGTGAATTATTAATGGCTGAATTGCAAGTACAATTTAATCAAAGCATTAGTTCTTACCATGAAGCTAAAGCACTGCTAGAGAAACAACTTCAATCTTCCCAGCAGCAAGCCAAAGAAATGGCCGATAAATTTGTGACCATCAATCTTGATGACCAATCTGAAACCTACCAACGGGCTTTTCGTGCTTTTATAGCCGAAGATATTTCAAGGGCCTTGGCTATCTTGGATAGTGTGGATATGGAACAACGTCTTGCCATAAATGCAAGAGAAATGGAAAAAGAGGTTCAGCTTATTGATACCTTACAAAAAAGCGTAGCCAAAAGAGAAAAGCAAATACAACAAGATGTTAATCAATGCGTATTCAAAGCACGGCTACATCTACTAAAATACGAATTTGATAAGGCGGAAAAAATGTTTGAGTTGGCCTTGAAGTATCAAGCTGAAAATGAGGAAACACTATTTGAATATGCTGTTTTCCTACAAAAGCAAAATAAATTAGATAAAGCTACCACTAGATATAATGAAGCCTTGCGGATTTATAGGGATTTGGCGGAAGAAAACCCAAGGGCATACAATTCAGGTGTGGCCATGACGCTGAACAATTTGGGGATTTTGCATTCGGATAAAAACGAACTGGAAAGGGCATTGGGCTATTACGAGGAAGCCTTGCGGATAAGAAGGGATTTGGCGGAAGAAAACCCAAGGGCATACAATTCAG
>JAHDHB010000288.1:2041-8386 GCA_020631545.1 Saprospiraceae bacterium
AGGCTAAAAACGAACTGGAAAGGGCATTGGGCTATTACGAGGAAGCCTTGCGGATAAGAAGGGATTTGGCGGAAGAAAACCCAAGGGCATACAATTCGTATGTGGCCAGAACGCTGATAAACCTCAGTATCTTTTATGTGCAAAGCGAGCCAGATAAGGATAAGTCTTTGACTTTGGCTACGGAAGCCATTTTTTTACTTTTGCCTATGGTGGAAAGTGTACCTTATCTGCAAAACTATCTAAAAACAGCTTTTCAAATCTTGCAAGCATGGGATATTGATGTAGAGGAATATTTGAGCAATTTGATGAAGGAAAAGGAATAAATAGGTTTTATAGGCTCTCTGTAGTATCATCAATAAATCATTGAAAATTGACGATTTATTTTGAGTTAGAAACAATTGTTCATTATGCTTGTTGATTTAGGCGAACTCTCCTCCGGAATATATTTTCTCAAATCACAAACGACAGTCTGTAAAGCCTGCAAGCAGTTTTAATCATTCGGGGCTATTTTTTTTGTAGTGGTTTTGCCTGATTGGGGGATTTAGTCAAGGAAGTAGAATGCAAACTTACCCGATAGCCTCATAATTATGACGTAATTATCCAGTTCGAGCCTATCAGTAATAAAAAATAGTTTAATGCAATTTATTTGCCTTAAATGTTGAACAAACAAGGAATAGGAGTTGTTTAGTAGGGTATAATCATGAAAATGATTGTAGTTTTCTTTACAAATAAATTTCGCTATGAAACAACTTGCTACTCTTTTCCTTTTTTTAGCTATTTTTTTTGGCCAACTTAACGCCCAAATAGTTATCACTGAAATACAGTATAACCATCCTGCTTGGGACGATGATGAGTTTATCGAACTCTATAATAATAGTGGTTCGGACATTCAAATGCAAGGATATTATATCCAAGATGCCATTCTATTTACTTTTCCTAATTATACTTTTGAGGCAGGAACGTATTTAGTGATTGCTAGAGATGCTGGAATCATCATGGAAATGTACGGTGCGGAAGCCCTTCAATGGTCTGAAGGAAGCCTTAGTAATGCAGGGGAAAGTATTTCTCTTTATGCCCCAGACGGCGGCCTTGTTGACGGTGTAAATTATGATGATGCTGCTTTTGGTTGGCCTTATCTTGCCGATGGATACGGACACTCCATCTCTCTTTGCGATGTGAATGCTGATAATTCTAATGGTCAAAACTGGGAGATTACAATCATTGATACGCCTGTTATTCAGGGGGATAGAACTAGTCATGCTAGTCCTGGAACTGGAAGTACTTGCATCACTGGCCCTATTGTGAAAGTCCGTAATATAAGAAGGAATTTGATGGAAGGCCCAGCCGAAGACACAACAACGGTCAACGTCTACTTAGTTAATCCCAATGGAACACCTTCCTCCATTGCGGTAAGCATAGATCCTTCTTCTACGGTTTCTAGCGATGATTATGTACTCCTAGATACGCTCCTAGAATTCGATGGCTTAGCAGAAGCGACCTTACCTTTGAGAATTATTCCTACCGATGATAACGTAGGGGAAGCAATTGAATCCTTAATACTTAACCTTTCCATAGCTAATAATGTTGATAGACTCGTTGGCGAAACGTTAGAGCTTTCTATATACGACGACGATAATGCTATAGAACAATCGCTTCTCCTTGTTGGAGTATTCGAATCCATAACTATTGATGAGAATAATCTTCTCGTTGGTGCGGGTATTGAATTTGGTGTTGAATTGTACGCTTTAAATGATATTCCAGATCTAAGTATCTACAGCATTGGTACGGCAAATAATGGAGATGGGACTGATGGTATTGAAATTCCATTGCCAGCCGTTAGCCTTTCCGAAGGGAGTTCTTATTTTGTGTCCGACAGTGAATCTCGATTTTCTAACTTTTTTGGATTTTCACCAGACTTTACACATCCATCTATTTTTATTACAGGAAATGACGCCATTGAACTTTTTGAGCATGCAAAGGTCATTGATACTTATGCGACCATTGATATTGATCCTTGGGGAACATTTTGGGATTATGAGGAAGGTTGGGCAGTCAGAGTACCAGGCACTGGCCCTGACGGGACGACTCCAGTCGAAGCGCACTGGCAAAAAAGCATACAATTCGGCTTAATAGGCGGAACAAATGCAACCGCTGTCGATCCATATCCCCTTAATAATTACATGCATATCGTAAGTGTTGATGAAGTAGCTTCTGCTATAAATGGCTCCTTGTCACCTAATCCTGTAAATGATTTCCTCAGAATAAACTTTGACAACACAGGCAACAAAAAGATCGATGTTGAAGGAATTACGATTTATGATGCTACTGGAAAATTGAGCCTTCATAAGGTAGGAATAAGTGGAGAAAATACATTGCTTGTAGACGTAAATGATTTACCTAGAGGACTTTATTTCTTGTCACTCAACTCTTCTGAAGGTGTTTTGACCAAGAAATTTATTAAAAACTAAGGCCATTCGTTTTGGCGATTTTTTAACCATATAAGGCTTATAAGAAGATATAAGCATAACGTGATCATGTTGAGTGTGTGTGAAAAACATGCACACTCAACATCTCACACGCTATTTAATTCGTTATTTCGTCAAAACTCCTAATTCGTAATTCCAAATTTCTAATTCTCCGCTACACAAGCAATTGAAATAAGCCCTCATCCTCATTCAAATACCGACTAAAAAAATTACGCTCTTTCATACGAGTCATCAAAGGATTAAAATCCTCCTTTTGAGCCAATTCAATCCCGATAACGGCAGGCCCATTTTCGCGATTATGCTTCTTGACATATTCAAAATGCGTGATATCGTCGGTAGGGCCAAGAACTTCATTGACAAATTCCTTGAGCGCGCCAGCACGTTGAGGAAATCGGATGATGAAATAGTGTTTAAGTTGCGAGTAGAGTAGGGCACGTTCCTTGATTTCTTCCGTGCGCGTGATGTCATTATTGCCACCGCTGAGGATGCACACCACATTTTTTCCTTGGATTTCCTCTTGCAATTGATCCAACGCCGCTAAAGCAAGCGCGCCAGCCGGCTCCGCTACAATAGCATCTTTGTTATAAAGCTTTAAGATCGTGCTGCATACCTTTCCTTCCGCTACCGTAATCACCCGATGAAGATGTTCTTTACAAATGTGAAAATTCTTCTCCCCCACTTGTTTTACCGATGCACCATCAATGAATTTGTCGATAGACTCCAAGCAAAGAACTTTTCCTGCCGCAATGGATTCCGACATCGAAGGAGCGCCTAAAGGCTCCACTCCAATGATAGTCGTCCTAGGAGACAGCTTCCGAAAAACAGTACTCACCCCAGCAGCCAAACCACCTCCACCAATAGGCAAAATCAAATAATCAATAGGCACTTTGGTTTGTTCCAATATCTCCAAACCCACAGTACCTTGCCCTTCGATAACTTTCTCATCATCAAAAGGATGTACAAAAGCCGCTTGTGTAGCTTCTGAGAAATCCAAGGCTTTTTCCTTAGCCGCATCGAAAGTATCTCCGACCAGTTTGATGGCCACAAATTCCTTCCCAAACATCTGTACTTGACTCACTTTCTGCTTCGGCGTCGTCGTTGGCATAAAGATAACACCCTTGACCTTCAAATGCCGACAAGCAAAAGCAACGCCTTGCGCATGATTGCCTGCACTAGCGCAGACCACACCATTCGCCAATTCTTCCTCAGTAAGCGAAGCCATTTTATTAAAAGCACCTCGAATTTTGTAAGAACGTACAGGTTGCAAGTCTTCTCTTTTCAAGAAAACACTAGCTTGATGCTCTTCCGAAATGTTGAGACTATGCATTAAAGGAGTAGGCGCAGACACGGTTTTTATAACACGCGCAGCTCGCCATATGTCCTCTAATTGAGGAAAGTATGGTTTTTTCATGTGAGTGGTATTGAGGATAGTCAGGAGTGAGGTTTTGCCTCAATGCTGTCAACTTAAGGATTGTTAGAAAATGCGAAACTCTTGTTTCTAGGCGCCTTAGCTTTTCTGTAGCCCCTGACTTCAGTCGGGGGCACAGAAAAGGAGAGATATGACTCCGAATCCCCCGAATGAATTCGGGGGCAACAGAAAAGCTCTCAAAACGTTTTGGATGCTTCGCATCGCTTAAGTTTTACCTATGAAAGGTCAAAGACCTCCTTATTTTACGTTCAGAATGTCATATTAAAACTTACATGCCTCTTACATGCCTTATGTTTCTTATAGGGTTAAAATTCGCCTGACCGAAAAGATCTGATTCCTAAGAATTCTCTGGTCGTAATTGTCTTACCTGTTTACCCGCTTGCCAAAGTTCAGACTCTCGGATTTCCTTCAATTCTGCTTCTAGTTTTTGGCGGTAATCTGGTTTCTCATTGGCTTTGATGACTACGGCAGCTTCCTTTCCAGAAGAAACCCGATCATACAATTCCTCAAAAACAGGCATTGTCGCTTCTCTGAATTTATGTCTCCAATCCAAGGCGCCGCGCTGTGCAGTGGTTGAGGTATTCGCATACATCCAATCCATACCATTCTCAGCCACAAGCGGCATAAGACTTTGCGTAAGTTCCTCTACCGTTTCGTTAAAGGCTTCCGACGGTGAATGGCCGTTTTTACGTAAAACATTGTATTGAGCTTCGATAAGACCAGCAAGAGCGCCCATCAAAATGCCACGTTCTCCCGTTAAATCTGAATAAACTTCCTTCTTAAAATCGGTTTCGAACAAGTAGCCAGAACCAATTCCGATACCTAAGGCAATCGCTTTATCTCGCGCTTTACCCGTAGCATCTTGGTGAATGGCAAAACTAGAATTCAAGCCTTTCCCTGCAACAAATAAACGACGCAAAGAAGTTCCCGAACCTTTAGGTGCTACTAGGACAACATCCACATTATCAGGAGGAACAATGCCCGTTTGTTCATGGTAAGTTACCCCAAAACCATGAGAAAAATAAAGCGTGTCTCCAGCATTTAAGTTCTTTTTCACCGTTTGCCACTGTGCAATTTGTCCAGCATCAGAAAGCAAATATTGAACAACGGTCGCTTTTGCTACGGCTTCTTCCAATTCAAAAAGGGTCTTACCCGGCACCCAACCATCTGCTATGGCTTTATCCCAAGATTTAGAATTTTTTCGTTGCCCAACGATAACATTAAAACCATTATCCTTAAGATTGAGCGATTGCCCAGGCCCTTGAACTCCATAGCCAATGATAGCGATGACTTCGTCTTTCAACAATTCTTGAGCTTTACTCAATGGAAATTCTTCTCTAGTTACGACGGTCTCTTCGACTCCGCCAAAGTTTAATCTTGCCATGTTTTGTGAATTACAAATTAATAATGAAGAAATAAATTACGAAGTAAGAGGTATGAAGTATGATGTAAGCCTTTAGGCAAAATTTTCTACACTTTTCGGTCAGAAAATTTGTAGTCCGCGATAGCTATCGGGAGTAGAAGGTAGAGAGAAGAGTCCCGAAAGCTTTCGGGAGATTTTTCTTCGAAAAATCTAAAGTAGCAATGACGGTATCCCGATAGTTATCGCGGATTCTACTCCCGATCCCTATCGCGGAATACTTTCTACCCTCTACTTGGCTCTGGCTTTGCCAGCCTAGAACTTACGAAATAAACGTCAAATACATCATACATCTTATTTCATACATCATATTTGTTTAATTAGCTGCTCTACTAGCCACTTCTAGTTCTCCTAGATATTCTTTAAGGACTTTCATCGGTTTGGTGATAGCGATGCGACCTGAACGTGAGAATTCTAGAATTCCATAAGGAGAGAGCTCTTCAAAAAGGAGTTGGGTTTCTGCTTTGTGTCCCGTTTTTTCTATGACGGCGAATTCTTTTTCGACAGATAGAACACGGGCATTGTGGGCACGTACAATACGCTCAGCATCAACACCTGATACTAGGCTTTCTGTTTTGATTTTGTACAATGCTATTTCTTGAAAAATGGTTTCATTTTCAAAATGGTAGAAGGCTTTCATCACTTCTACTTGTTTCTCGAGTTGCTTAACGACCTTCGCTACACGTTCCTCCGTTTCATTGATGACAATGGTGAAACGGTGGATGCCTTCCAATTCGCTTTCAGATACGGAAAGACTCTCAATATTGATTTTACGACGTGTAAAGGTAGTCGTTATCCGATGCAATAACCCGACATGATTTTCGGAGAATATGGATAAAGTGAAACATTGTTTCTATTTAATTTTTTAAGAACGTAAAATGTTCATTATCTAAATGCTAAATGTTTTCTATGCTGTCGCTTGAAAAGACATGTTGACAAAGGACAAAAGACATATTGACAAAGGACAAAGGACAAAGGACAAAGGACAAAGGACAAAGGACAAAGGACAA
>JAHDHB010000289.1 GCA_020631545.1 Saprospiraceae bacterium
GCATTATCAGAAAAAAGGAGTGTTTCAAATTCAAACTTCTGTATGTAAGGAATAAATCTATAACTATTGATACTTCTCTTCATACCTTCTTCTAGTATAGCAACTTTTTCATCATAATTCGGTGTTTTCAACATTTCGGAATACTGTGGGACGGAAGAAGGAATAGCGTAAAAATCTAAAAAAGTAGAAACAACCACATTCGGTTCCACTATTACTTTTTGAATATCATTATAAAGGTGTTGGTAATTTACAAAACCACCTTTATGACCTCGACTAGTTGAAATTTTTATTGCCGAAACCTGAAAAATATCCTTCCCATATAGGTACTTTCGAAGAGATTGATTGACAAACTCTTCTTCTGTTTGGCCTTCGACTATAATTATTAATCGTTTCATGGTTGTCCTCCTATTACACTTTTATTCCACAAATCACCAAGGCTATAATCTTCTAACCAAGACGCTAGTCGTTGTTCATCTAATCGTTGAAAAATAGATTCTTGACGCCTTCTATCAACAGTTATTAAATCCCTAGGATCAAAATTATTAACAAAACTAATCGATTGAGTAGAAAGTATAACTTGACTCTTAGCCGACACTTTTTTAATAAGCCCTGCTAGCTTAGCAATCGCAAAAGGATGCAAACCCAACTCAGGCTCATCAATCAAAATTGTCCTTGGAGGTTCAGGCTGCAACAACAAGGTAGTCAATGCTATAAACCTTAAGGTACCGTCCGACAAGTTATGTGCATTTTGATATCTATCGAATCCTTTTTCTCTCCATTCTAACTGTATGAATTCTCCATTCAGCCGGTCTGGCCTTAAGCTAAAACCTTCAAAAAAAGGTGCAATAGAAGCAACAACTCGCTCTATTCGGCGCAAGGACTTAGGATGTTTTTGTTGTAGAAAATATAGAAAAGCAGGTAGATTCCCACCATCCTCCCTCAAGAATAAGTTATCGTTTAATCGAGCAGTTTTCTTTAGCGGAGCATTTGCACTTGTATCATGAAAATGATAGATAAACAATTCATCAAAATAATCTTTTAAATATCGATCTCGATAATTGTCACTCTCACCTAGCACAAAACTATGTTCTTCGTCTATTTGATGGTAATTTTCATCCCACTCTCCATTGGCGTTGTAATACTTAGAGCATTCAAAAGAAATAAAAGCCCTATTTCGCTGCATACTTAACAACTCAAACTCATAACGATTCGTTGGACGCCAGTCTTTATCTGAAAAAGTAATCTGTCCATATATTTTTTCTTCTTCCTTCTCCCCAAAAAACAATAAATTATCCATATACCCATGTTCTGCTACATACGTATTTAATCGTCCCATCCGCATACTACGAAGCAACTTAAAAAAAGAAATAAAGTTGCTTTTCCCAGCACCATTTGCACCAATTAAAAGATTGATTTCATTTAATGCTAACTTTATATGTTTTATAGACTTAAAATTGGTTATGGATAACTCACTTATCATATAACTGTATTTTCGACTTTATGATTTTGTGTTCTAAAATTATGAATTATTCAAGCTAGAAAACTACCACTAGTTATAGTAATTCATTCCAGAATGACGAAAGATAAGCAAATTTATGATTATTCTCAGACTAACTTAATGAATTTCAGCATCCTCTTGTTTTTAAAGTAACTAAAAACAACCGTCAAAAAAAAAGGAACAATATTTGCACCTTCCCTAATAACGAAAAATAGCAAGAAAAGCCCATATGTCATCGAACAGACGTTAAGGCCAATTCTTCCCTATTTTCAACAATATAACAACCCGAATAAGCGTTACCCAAATAGCATTCTCAACCTGTACACGATTAACATTGACAGCTTTTTAGCCTGTTTAAGATTTACTTTTTTAATCCAATAAATCTTAAACAGCAGTAACTCCTATGCAAGTGTAGAAACGCTTGCGTTAATTAACGTATATATGAGTCCAAGACCACTATTGATTGCCTTATTCCTGCTTATTTCACAGGCCATCTTTGCCCAACCTGCAAATAATACTTGTGGAACCGCTATTTCTATCGGAAATACCAATAACTGGTGCTCCAACCCTGCTCAATATACCGTACAAGGCGCTAGCTCAACGATAAGCCCTCCTCCCTTTTGCTTTGTAAATAGTAGCCATGATGTCTGGTTTTCTTTTGTCGCTACCGCTATAAACGTTAACATCAACATCATTGGAAATACTGCTGTAAATACGGGAGGAACTCTAGGACGGCCAGAAGTAGCTCTTTTTTCGGGTTCTTGTGGTAGTTTGACCGAACTAGAATGCCGCTCGGATGGCATCAATAGCCACGTAGCAGAATTATATGCAAGTGGTTTGAGCGTTGGAGAAACCTACTATATCGTAGTCGATGGCAGAAACAATGACGTCGGTAGCTTTCAATTGTGTATCAACAATTTTAATCCCATCCCTGAACCTTCTGGAGACTGTAATACCGCCGTCGTCCTTTGTGATAAATCTTCCTTCAATGTAGAAGCCCTCTCCGGGGCTGGTTTTAATACCAACGAAATAACAGACGGTTCGCCTTGTGGCGGAAATGGTTGTGGATACGGAGAAGACAATTCGGCTTGGTACAAGTGGACTTGCAAGGACTCTGGCCCGCTTACCTTCACCCTTACCCCGCAAAATCCTTCGGATGATCTTGACTTTTGGGTCTATGAATTACCCAGTGGAATAGACAACTGCAACAATAAAACGCCTTTGCTCTGCATGGCTTCTGGTGAAATCGTAGGAGAGCCCCTTTCTGAATGGGTTGCTTGTACTGGAGCTACCGGCGCAGCATCAGGAGATTCCGATACGAATGAAAACTGCGGCTGTGATACGGGCAACAATAATTTTGTCCGTCCCCTAGATATGGTCGCAGGTCGCAGCTATGCCCTCATTGTCATGAATTTTTCAGGTACGGGAAATGGTTTCTCTATTGAGTTTGGTGGTTCCGGTACTTTCCAAGGGCCAGAAGCCGCTTTTACCAGCGATCCACCCAATAGCGTTTGCTGGGGCGAATCCATCACCTTCACGGACAATTCTACTTCTAGCATCAGTCCTGTAGTAGGATGGACATGGAACTTTGGTTCAGGCGCTACCCCCCAAACCGCCACAGGTCAAGGCCCGCATATTGTCAACTACTCCACCCCAGGCACAAAAAGCATCACCTTAACTATTGAAAACCAAGCAGGCTGCTTGATCACTGAGACCTCTACTATCTTTGTCGATCCTTGCTGCGTCCCTATTGATATTGATGTAGTAAAACAAGACCTTTTCTGCCCAGATGATAATGATGGGGTTATAGATTTAACCGTCACGGGAGCCAATCCTCCCTATAACTACAGTTGGAGCAATGGAGCCAGTTCAGAGGATATTAACAACTTAGGCGTAGGGACTTATACCGTACAAATCGTTGATGGCTATGGCTGCCAAGCAAATGCTAGTATAGAAATTGAAGCTCCTCCTTCCTTGGATGCAGGCATTGACATTATCCAGCCTACTTGCGCTGGTGGAACGGATGGAGCGATTACCTTGACGACCACGGGAGGTACACCCCCCTATTTATACAATTGGGATAATACAGGTTTTTCTAGCAATAATGGATTAACCAATCTCCCCATTAGTGTCCACGATGTCGTCATTCAAGATGCTGTAGGCTGCGAACAAAATTATACAATTGATGTAAGAGAATTGGAACTAGAATTAGATCCTAATGTCCAAGTCGTCGTACCGCCTTCTTGCTTTGGGTATTCTGACGGCTCCATTACCATAACCTTATCCAATGGGCAAGCGCCCTATTTATATGATTTTAATGATGGTAATGGGCCTGTTTCAAGCAATCTCATTCAAAATATTCCCGCAGGAACCTACAATGTCGACGTAACGGATGCTAATGGCTGTCTAGGAGAATTCTATGGAATAATCGTCACTGCGCCCGATCCACTAGGAGCATCGCTAATCAGTGTAGATGTAAGTTGTTATGGAGATACAGACGGTGTCGCTACCGCAATGGTTACTGGCGGAACAGTTCCGTACAGCTACCAATGGGCGCCTTCGATTTCCCAAAATAATTTTGAAATTTCGAATCTAGCTCCTGGAAATTATACCGTAGATGTCACCGATGCCAATGGCTGCACGATTACAGGAGGAACAACGATTGGCGAACCTGACCCTGTTACTATTTTAGGAATAGTAGCTACAGATAATGAATGCTTTGGAGGAGCAGAAGGCTCCCTTACAGTCACCGCTACAGGCGGAAACGCTCCTTATGAATACAGCGCAGATGGTATAAATTTTCAAGCAAGTCCAGTATTGACCGACTTAGCAGCAGGGCCTTATGTGGTTACGGTTAGAGATATGTTTGGCTGTGATTTTACAGGCAGTGCAAGCATCACCGAACCTTTCGAAATCATCGTAGAAGCACGTTATGACCAAGAAATCGCTCTAGGATGTATCGCTGAATTACAAGCTGTTGTGAATACCGCTGACGATCATACTTATACTTGGTGGCCAACGGAAACGCTTAGCTGTACAGATTGCTCGACTCCTGTAGCTAGCCCTGTAGTGACCACCACGTATTATGTTGAAATCGAAACGGATAAAGGTTGTATGGCCATGGACTCCGTTACGATTACCGTCAATGCTATACGCGATATTTACATCCCCAATGCCTTCACGCCTAATTATGATGGCGTCAATGATGTTTTTCTAATTTTTGCTGGGAAAGCCATTGGCCAAATACGCCGTTTTGATGTGTATAATCGTTGGGGCGGCCAAGTCTTCCATGCTGAAAATATTCCAGCAAATGACCTATCCTACGGTTGGGATGGCACCTTCAATGGGAAACGGGTAAATCCGGGCGTGTTTGTCTATACGGCAGAGGTGGAATATTTGGATGGTGTGGTGGAACAGTTTGCGGGGGATGTGACGGTGGTGGAATGATGGGGTAGATGACGTTTTTTGTACGTTTTTGTACGTAGGGACAAGGCATGCCTTGTCCCTACGTACAAAAACGTACAAAAACGTACAACGTACAAATTCCACAATCCCTACGCATTCATCAATTCCTCAATTTCATCTGCCTCAATAGGAATATTACGCATCAAATCAACAGGATCGCCATCCGTTACCAGCACGTCATTTTCTAGGCGGATACCAAGACCTTCTTCTAGAATGTAAATCCCTGGTTCACAAGTAAACACCATACCTGCTTGGAATTCGCCATAACGCTCCATCAAATCATGGACATCAAGGCCGAGGTGGTGGCTCGTACCGTGCATGAAATACTTCTTATATAGTGGATTTTCAGGATCTTGCTTAGCCACATCGTGCTTATCCAACAAACCGATTCCGATAAGCTCCGACTCCATAACTTTTCCAACTTCCTTGTGATAGGCGACTAGATTGGTGCCGGGTCGCAGCATGTTTGTAGCTGCTTTCATGACATTTAATACCGCATTATAGACATCGCGTTGACGCTGTGTAAAACAGCCACTAATAGGAATAGAACGCGAAAGATCCGCCGTATAATTGGCATATTCTGCACCAAAATCCATCAACATCACATCCCCTGGCTTGCATTGCTTATTATTATCAATGTAATGCAACACACAAGCATTCGCACCACTAGCGATAATTGGCGTATAACCATGCCCCGTAGCTTGATTAAACAGGAATTCGTGGGTAATTTCTGCTTCTACTTGGTATTCCCAAACCCCAGGTCTTGTGAAATTCAACACACGACGAAAGGCTTTTTCCGTGATATTGCAACAATGCTGAAGCACATCAATCTCATACTGCGATTTAATCATCGCCAATTTCTTCATAATCGGCTGAGCACGAAGAATGGTATGCGCAGGATAACGATCACGAATCATCTTAGCATAGCGATGGTCACGAGTATACAGATCCGACAAATAACGGTCATTCTCATTGATATTCAAGTAGATATAATCCGCAAGGAGAATCATTTCATTCATCACCGCCGCCATATCATCTAACCAAACAACTTTCTGAATACCAGAAGTTTCGCGAGCTTCTTGCTTAGTATATTTATGTCCTTCCCAAATAGCGATATGCTCATTGGTCTTTTTAATAAACAACACCTCTTGAAATCCTTCCTTCACACAGTCCGGATAAATCACCAACATCGTCTCTTCCTGATCAATCCCCGACAAGTAAAACAAGTCCGAATTTTGGCGAAAAGGGAAAAAACAATCCCCATTACGCGGCATCATGTCATTGGAGTTAAAAATAGCGATAGAATTGGGCTTCATTTGTGCCGCAAATCGCTTACGATTGAGCTTATAAAGCTCCTTATTTAGTGGTTCGTACTTCATGATCAGCTTATTTTTTTGCAAAGGTGAGAATTTTTTGGGGAATAATTCAGTTGCCAAGGATATTTTGGTGCTTCGCTACAAAAGTATAAGCAGTAACCATCCAGTTTTGCGGGAAGGAATTGTGAGATGGCAGAAAATGGAAGGTTTTAGCTGGAGCAGTATGCTTTTCTAGGACTTTCCATTTTTTGCAAACGCACCTACCAAGCTCACAAAACTGGAGGTCGCTGCCACAAAAACTATCATGAATATACTCACGATGCATGTTCTCCAAACGACTGAGTAAAGAAGGATTTTCTCAAGAGGACAAGTTAATGCTGAATAAGAATAAAAATAAATTGCCGTTTTTAACAAGGAAAACAATAAAGTAAGCTATCTTAACGTAAATAGCTTAGATACTGAGCACTGGACCTTAAAATTCCAGATTATTTTTTACGTTTTAAACCTCACTTACATCATCTCTATGCACGAAATATTAGACGAACAACACAGCACCCTCGACCTTTCTAGTGTAGAATTTCGGGGAACACTAGCCCAAAAAAAACGACAACTCGACCAATCTACGGGCTGGTTAAAACGTTGCAGATTTTTCATTTTTACTATGGCTGCGGTTATTTTTTATCCATTTTTCATCCTTTATTTCCTCCATGGCTATTTTAGCTCATCGTTATTGGCAGAACGCATTGTCTTTGGTGCTATTTTAGTCTTAGCCGGTTTATTTTTTTATAAATTTCGCCTTCAAGCCTTGCTTATTAGTCTTATTCCTCTCGGAACTATAATAGCTACTTATTTGTTTACTTCACCAGAGCTTTTTTTAAATCGCTTAGGTTTTAATTTTGCCATATTTGGATTGCTGCTCTTTGGTATTTTTCATCATTTCAGAGAAAAACGACTTAGAGATGAGTTATTAAAAGAAATTAAAAATGGTAATCCTGATGCTGTTATTTAAAATCCCTGTTTACGCCTTTACTTTCATTATATCGTCCTGTGCGTAATATTTGGCAAGAAGCCTTTCGTTTTTGAAATAACCCGCTAATGAAAAGAACGATTGTCGTAGGTGACATACATGGCTGTTTTGATGAATTCCAAGAACTGCTTGAGCTAGTAAAAATCACAGCACAAGATGACATCATTTCTGTAGGTGATATTGTAGATCGTGGACCAAAATCCAAGGAGCTTTATCATTTTTTTAGAGATACACCCAATGCTAAAGTCATCATGGGGAACCATGAGCGCAAGCATTTGAAAGGAATTTTTAGTTATGCCCAAGAAATTGTGCGGCTACAAATGGGCGAAGAGTATGAAGCCTTTCAGGATTGGACTAAGACCCTACCCTACTACTACGAAACGGAGAAGGCGATTATCGTTCACGCTGCTTTTGAGCATGATATTCCACTCAATCAGCAAAGAGAGGTAGTACTCAGCGGCGCTACGGCGGGCGGGCGCTATTTGGAGAAAAAATACAGTACCGACCAATATTGGTCGGCATTCTATCAAGGTAAAAAACCGATTATTTACGGCCATCATGTCGTCGGTGATACTCCCAAAATCGTCAATAATACCTATGGAATCGACACCGGCGCTTGCCATCAAGGCTTTTTGACGGCTATCGAGCTCCCTAGCTTCAAGGTACATCAAGTCTCTGTCAAGAAGGATTATTGGAAAGAAGAAATGCAAAAATGGCAAATCCCTGTGCTTAAATCAAAGCCTTGGGCGGAGTTCAAGTATCAAAAAATAAAACGCGAAATCGACAAACTCTCCTATAAAAACAATCAAGAAGTCAAGGAGTTCCTTAGTGATTTAATGAATTGGTTAATCCGTTTGGATAACATACTAGAAATACTCTTAGAAAAACTCAAAGAGCAAGCCCAACAAATCCTGAAGGAGGTCGGTTCTAAGCAATTCAATCTTGCTGCAAGCCAATATCCCTACAAAGTCTTCCTCTTCAAAGCAAAGAGTAACAACCTGACCATTAAAGATTTAGAAAAAAGTTTAGATACGCCACAAAAAAGGATAGATTTAGTAGAACGATTGGGCATTGA
>JAHDHB010000290.1 GCA_020631545.1 Saprospiraceae bacterium
GGTAGAGTGAAGAGAGACAGATTTTTCTTCGAAAAATCTAACTTCGTATAAACGGTAAATCCCTCTACTATCTACACTCTACTTGGTTCTGGCTATGCCAGCTTAGGTGACTGTACTTGCTCTTATACCCGTAGGTGCAATCCTTTATGATAGACTCCAGCATACTTGTTGCCCAGCATTTCTACAAATAGCTTCCTTTCCCTCCTTAACATTCATTTGTACAGTTGTTAACGAAGACTTAACACCGACTTATTTTCCAGTTCATTTCAAAACCTGACATTTGCAGTGAATTTATGAAACTCCTGAAAGAAAAATCTTTAACACAGACATGAAAAACTTTAAATTCTTACTCTACTTAGCTCTGATTAGTGTGGCGCTTGTTTCGTTTAGTTCTTGCGAAAAGGATCCTGTAGAACCAGATGATGATGGTAGAGAAACCATTCGTGGTGTTATTTCTAGTGATGTTACTTGGACTGCTGACAAATGCTACATCCTTTCTGGTAAAGTCGTTGTCACTGATGGTGCTATTTTGACCATTGAGCCGGGTACTATTATAAAAGGTGATGAAGGTACAGCTTCTTTGGCTTCTACGCTTATCATAACTAGAGGGTCAAAAATTATGGCGGAAGGTACTGCTGCGAATCCAATTATCTTTACTTCGGTATTGGATAACATTCAAATTGGGGAAAAAACGGGAACTAACCTTGATGAGAACGACAACTCTAAATGGGGTGGCCTTATTATTCTTGGGAATGCTCAAGTCTCTGTAGGCGAAGGAGATACGGAAGGAAGTATCGAAGGTGTTCCTCCTAGTGAAGATTATGGAAAGTATGGAGGTTCTGATAATGCAGACAACTCTGGTGTACTAAAATATGTTTCTATCCGCCACGGTGGTGCTGAAATCGGTGAAGGAAATGAAATTAATGGGCTTACACTTGGTGGTGTGGGTACTGGAACTGTTATCGAAAATATTGAAGTATTTTCTAACCTTGATGATGGTATTGAGTTCTTTGGCGGTGCTGTGAATGTTACCAATGCGCTAGTAGCTTACCAAGGTGATGATGCTTTTGACATTGACCAAAACTATCGTGGTACGGTTGATAACTTGATTTCTATTCAAAATGGAACTGGAGACAATGCTTTAGAAATTGATGGCCCTGAGGGTGACACCTATACTGCTGGTCTTTTTACGTTGAGAAATGGAATGTTCATCGCTGAAACGTCTGCTGGACGTGCTGCTACCTTAAAATCTATGGCACAAGGAACTATCGAAAATTCTGTTTTCAAGGGTTTTGCAAATGGTATTCGTATTCGTGCAAACTATGTAGATGCTGCGGGCTGTGAGGTAAAAACGGATGCTGCTTCAAATATGTCTACTGGAACTCTTGTTCTTACTGGAAATACGGCTGAAACAGAAATGATGGCTACGGAGTATGTTGTTGTGTTTCCTGACGATGAAGCTATTGTAGATTGTATTTCTGCTACGCTTGTAGATGATATCCAAACGAAGTGGAACTCTAATAATACCATCGTTGCTTCTGGTGCAACTTCAACGGTTTCTATTGCTGCCTTTGAAGGTTGGTCTTGGAGTGCTTTAAACGGTAAATTGTAATCAATAATAAGGGTAAAGCGAAGACGTCAATTATCTGCAAAATATTCTGTCTTTAAATTGCCTTACTACCAATATTCTTTACCCAAAATTTTCGATGACGTTGGGTAATTTGGCCCAACGTTATCGACTTTAATCAAAATCGAGAATCGCGTTAAGAAGACGCAATGAGAGCTACTCTTAACTGCTAACTCTCAACTCTTAACTAGCAGCTCTGCTGCTTAACCGGTATCAAAAAATCTCATCATGAAATCATTAAAAGCAATTTTCTTTTTGCTTACTTTCAGCTTTTCCCTTACGCTTCTTGCACAAGAAGGAACTTTGCGCGGAACGGTAACGGATAGCGAAACAGGAGAAACACTTCCTTTTGCTACAGTTGTTTTAGAAGGTACAACTACTGGGGCACAAACCGATTTAGACGGTAAATATTTTTTAAACTTACCTGCTGGTACACACCGAGTTGTATTTACTTATACGGGGTATGCCGACCAACTTATTCCTGATGTAGAAATCATCGCGGATGAAGTAACTACCCTTGATATTGCTTTGGGTACTGGTGCTATTGACATGGAAGAAATCGTTGTAGAGGCGAAGCAAATTCGTAATACAGAGGCAGCGATAAATACGATTAAACGTAAGTCTTCCAACTTGTTAGATGGTATTTCTTCTCAATTAATTAGCCGTACTGGTGATAGTGATGCTGGAGAAATAGCTAAGCGTGTAACAGGTGTTTCTATCGAAGGTGGCAAACACGTTTATGTACGTGGTTTGGGTGACCGTTACACGAAAACTATCCTTAACGGAATGGAAATTCCAGGCTTAGATCCTGACCGTAATTCTGTTCAAATGGATATTTTCCCTTCAAACTTGATTAATAACCTTGTCGTTTATAAAACCTTTACGCCGGATTTATCAGGTGATTTTACTGGTGGCGTTGTCAATGTAGAAACAAAGGATTTTCCTGAATCAAAGACGCTTAGTGCTTCTATTGGTTATGGATACAATCCGAATATGCATTTTAATAAAAACTTCATCCTTTCTGATGGAGGAAAATTGGATTTCCTTGGTTTTGATGATGGTACACGAAAATTGCCTTTTGGTAATACCACAAAAATTCCTGATCCTGCCTTAAACGATCCGAATACAACCTTACTGACTAACCAGTTTAACCCGCAATTGGGGGTACAAAATAAGAATAACTTCTTAAATCAAAGCTATGCTTTTAGCTTTGGAAATCAAATCAATAAGGAGAAGTCTAACACGACATTAGGCTATAATTTTGCCTTGAATTACAAAAATGACTACGAGTTTTATGAAGGGGTAATTTTTGGCGAGTATTTTAAAGATTTTGAAAGAGATGGCTATGAGCTTCAGAAAGAACAAGTTAACACTGGAGATATAGGCCGAAATAATGTCTTGTGGAGTGCCCTAGCGGTAGGAGCTATCAAGAAGCAACGTAGTAAATACTCCTTAAGCCTATTGCATATTCAAAACGGGCAATCTACTGCGACGAAGCAAACGCAACAAAACTTTGAATCTACTGGGGCTACTTTGTTAAAGGATAACTTGACTTACTCTCAGCGTTCTGTGACCAATGCGCTATTTTCTGCTAAGCATTCTTTGAAGAATGAAAAATGGGAAATGGATTGGAAAATCTCTCCTACCTTATCTAAAATCACCGATCCTGATGTGAGAACAACTGCCTTTTCGCTAACCAATGGTTTATATACTTTGAATCCTGGTGATGGAGGTCGTGTTACACGTATTTTCAGAGACTTGCAAGAGATTGATGGCGATATGAGATGGAATATGACCTATAATTTCAAGCAATGGAATGAATTGGGGAGCAAGTTGAAGTTTGGTATAGCCAATACGACGAAAATGAGAGATTTCGAAATCTTGAATTACTTATATCGTTACCAAAACAATGGTGATGGAGGCTTTTTTACAGGCAATCCTGATGATTTATTGCTAGAAGAAAATATCTGGGATGTAGCTACTGACGAAGGAATGTACATCAAAGGAAATTTTGAACCTGCAAACTCTTTTGAAGCGGTTTCAAATGTAGGTGCAGCTTATATTATGAATGAATTGCCTTTGTCTAAGCAATTGAAAATGGTGTATGGTTTAAGAATTGAGAAGAGCAATATCTGGTATACTGGAGAGTCTAACGACGGTCTAGAAGTTTACAATGCAAAATCGGTTTTGGATGAAATTGATTTCTTGCCTTCTATGAACATGGTGTATAACATCAACGATATGATGAACTTGCGCGCTTCTTATGCGATGACGCTTGCTCGTCCTTCTTTTAAGGAAAAATCTATTGCGCAGATTTATGACCCTGTAACGGATCGCTTTTTCATCGGTAATATCGACTTGCAACAAACACATGTAAACAACCTTGATATACGCTGGGAAAAATTCTTCCTAGGAGCTGATTTGATTTCTTTAAGTGGTTTCTACAAGCACTTCAACAATCCTATCGAATTGGTTGCTTATGAGTTGGATCCTTCTTCTATTCAACCTCGAAATGTAGGACAAGGCCAAATCTTTGGTGCAGAGATTGAATTGAAGAAAAGCCTTGGTTTCATTAGCACAAAAATTAGTGACTTATCTATACATACGAACTTCACTTACGTCTACTCTCAAATTGAAATGAGTGAAGAGGAATTTAGTGCTCGTCAAACCATCGCAAGAGATGGGGAAGTTGTCTCCAACAAGCGGTCTATGCAAGGGCAATCACCTTATATTGTTAATGCAGGATTAAATTACTCTAACAGTGAAATGGGCTTAGAAGCCAACGTCAGCTACAATGTACAAGGAAAGCGTTTAGCGATTGTAGGTGGTACAGCTCCTGACGTTTTCGAATCTCCTTTCCACAGCTTAAACACGAAATTATCTCAACGTTTTGGAAAAGAAAACCGCTTTAGACTAAGTGTTTCTGCTAATAACTTGCTCGGTTCTACGAGGAATAAATACTACGAAAACTTTCAAGCTACACCAGCATTGTACGAATATTTGAATCCTGGCCGTTCCTTCTCACTAGGCTTCTCTTACACGATGCAGTAAGATCGAATAAAGAAGCAGATAATTTTTGATACCAATTGCACTAAGTCATGTTTTTCAGAACATGGCTTGGTGCTTTTCTAGTTTTAGGGGTGTCGTATTGGAAGAAAAGACTTACAAGGAGGTATATAAGAACGAAATGGGCGAAAACATGACTAAATGCCTTAACTAAACGGCAGGGAGGTAAATTTGTAATTAGAAAATACCTTAATAAGAAAAAAATAAGCGTCAAAAGTTGACAAAACATTAAAAATAGTATAAATTTGTTAAAGTCATCCTAGCGAAAGATAGTAATGAGTTTGGCTTTTATGTATGCTGTACACTTGACTCGTCGCTATGGCTTAGGACCTCCTCAGCAAAGATTTTGTAAAGTAACTCTGCCTAAGTTTTTTTTACAAATGGCCTCACTTCCCCTTGTTGCATGTGCTGCCTAGAAGGGATATTTCTAGCGTTGTGAGGAAAAAAATTAGCCCTGATAATACTGCTTGGAGAGAAAATTTCCAATTATTCCTGAGTTTCTATTTTTTATAAAAAACATTTTTACGGTACTTACGTAATTAAGACAGTATTGAGTCTTAATAATTTATTTGTGAACACTCAAAAAACAACAAAATGTCAAAACACATCAAACTGCTAAGTTTTTTCTTTTTTATTAGTTTTATGGCAATAAATGCAGCAAAAGCCGAATTCGACAAGGCATTGCCCAATGGAAAAAACGAAACTGCCTTTGTTACGCTTAGCGTGAAAGCCTTTTTACAAGGAGCGTACAATAATAACGGTCTAATGAATGATAAATTGCGCCAAAAGAGTCTCATTCCTGTTGTTTCTCCCTACAATCCTGGTTTTACGATGAATACGAGTTTGCTGAAAAATACAGGAAGCCACGCCATTGTTGACTGGGTTCATATCGAATTGCGTGATGGTTATAACCCTAGAACGCTACTAGGGGAGCAATCGGCTTTAATACAAAGAGATGGTCGAGTCGTTTCTTGTGACGGCCATACTGCGCTATTTTTTGAGGGCTTGGATATTGGGCGTTATTACATCGTTATTAGGCATAGAAATCACTTGGCCGTCATGAGCCATGAACCTGTACTTTTGGATGAAGTAGTGCTAAATACGGTTGATTTTACTGCTGGATATGCTTTTGGGGCAAAAAGTATGAAAATAAATTATGACGGTACCAGTTCTTTATTTGCGGGAGATGCGAATGGAGATAATACTATTAATTCTGCTGATCAGTCTATGGCTTGGAATGAACGGAATCAAATCGGTTATCTAGATGCTGATGTTTCTATGGATGGATTTACGAGCTCTACAGATCATTCCATGGTGTGGAATAATAGAAATAAATCGTCTCAAGCTCCTTGATGCTCGTCAGCGGTGCGAACATCTGCTTGGATAGAATACTCAAAGCATACCGAATAGCTCCGTACAAGTTTAACTATCTGTGGCCATGGGTTTTAATCCGTGGCCTTTGTTTTTGTTCAAAATAACCTAAAACTAGGGCGGTATCTTAAAACATTTATTAGCTTTGTAAAGCGAAAAACAATTAAATCAAGCCTTATGCAAAACATGATTGCTCGCTTGCATAAAAATATCAAGCGATTAAAAGACGAAATCTATCTCCTTCCTGCAAGCGAATTATCCTTTAAAAAGAATCCTAAAAAATGGTCGAGAAAAGAAATTTTTGGCCATTTAATTGATTCCGCACGGTTTAATTTGATGCGCTTTAATGCCATTCCTTTGCATCAGGGAGAGGATTATAAGGTTATTCCTTATCCACAAGATGACTTAGTGAAACAGAATGACTATCAAGGAACTGACTTAGTGGACCTAGTGGTATTGTGGCAGGCTTTGAATCGGCAAGTAAGTACGACAATTGGACGAATAGCTCCTGAAGATTTAGAAAAAAAGATATCGGTCAATGGAGAAACTAAAACCTTGTATTGGTTGATCGAAGATTACGTGGTTCATATTGAATATCATCTAAATCAGATTCTAGCACCAGCGGAAGGAGAGGGGACTGTGCCTGCTTGTCATTTGACGGAAGCACAAGCCCAGGCAGCGCTAGCCAAAGTCCCCACAGAATTTGTGAATCTTCTTACGTTTGGAGAAGTAGAGGTGGAATATTATCAACCCAACGAGGTCGATAAACAACAGCCGCATACCCGAGATGAGTTGTACATCGTTTCTAGTGGAAAGGCTTGGTTTATAAGAGAAAATGAAAAGTATGAAGTCAAAGAAAATGATGTACTTTTTGTTAAAGCAGGTGAAGAACACCGTTTCGTTGATTTTAGTAAAGATTTTGCTACTTGGGTCGTTTTTTATGGTCTTCCATTAGGATAATATTTCAATATCGTTTAGTTAGGCGTCAGGAGTTGCCGTTACGGCGATTTTGAAACATAGAAGGCATAAGACGGCTGCGCCATTAGCTAAGGTTTTGGCGTAAAAAAATGCCACAAAGACACAAAGGAGTAGCGTATTTTACGTCATTTATAATATGCTTAAAAATCTCCTCGAATTACTGTTATTATCAATAATTCGAGGAGATTAACTATTGGAGATACTCGGCTACTTAATTACAGCAACAAGGCCCCTTACAGCACCGCTTAGTTTTAATTTTCCTAGGCGCCAATAATAGCAATGTCCAGTGCCTCCCTCAATTATGGAATATCCTTCTGAACTCTTAATCCAAAACAAGTAGTCTTCGTTGTCTTCATTAACTAATTTAGCCCATTCTCTATTTGAAACAATACGCATTTTGTGCGGGTATTTCAATTTCATTTGAGCCTTTGTGTATTTGTGAGAAAACAAATTTTCATTAACGATTAATTCTTTTTTAGGGATTAAGTCGTACTTATCGCTATAATATCGGGCTAATTTTTTAGACATTCCTCCAGTTACATAACATTTGACTTTGTTGTCTTTAATAACCTTTAAGGTATTTTGTAGATTTTGAAGGTAAAGTTTGAAGCTTGCACGATTAACGGACTCATTATTCGGAAAATGTAGTTTTAAGGAGCCGGCGAGGATGTTTAATCTTCCAAAAACAAATGAACCTGATTTTTTATAATAATTGGAGCCTAAAAGCCCTATTAACAATAAATTGTCAGAGCCTAATTCTGAAATTATTACAGTGTTTTCATCTTTAGGAACTTGTACAAAAAAAATACAATCTTTAGCTTTGAGATTTTTACTTATTGCTTGTAATTTTTTCTGAGAGATGACTTTGGCTTCCGTGATATTCCACGTTTCTTGAATAATATTTATTCGTTCATCATCTTCATCTTCCATTACAAAATAGGTCGGGGAGTTCCAAACCTCCTTCGAAACCTTCATATTACTAACCATATTGCTTACTTGGCCATATGCGTTGAAGGTTAGTACTATGGAAATAAATAGAGAAGTTATTAAGGCCATTTTTTTCATGGGATAATCTTTAAAAGTGAAAAATATTTACAGCAGCGGTAAGATTTGTAAATAAATTCTATGCTAAGATACGAATTGTTCTTAAAACTATGTTCCCCTCACGATTTGAAAAAGCCAATTAGCTATAGGTGTTTGCTTTGGTAGAAAGGGAAAAGGTTCTTAATGCTTGTAGGTAGATTTGAGCTAAAAAAAGAAGTAGGGACTCTGGAACGTTGGCTTTAGCCGACGGTAAAAATGCAATTT
>JAHDHB010000291.1 GCA_020631545.1 Saprospiraceae bacterium
AATGTAGGTTTTTGTAGTCCTTTTACACTACGATATATCGTTTTCATAGGAATAGAAAAACCCAGGGAATGTAAGTGAATGGAATCTTCTAACCCAATTGTAGTTGTAGTATTCCAAGAGCCATCTGCTTGGCGAGTACAGACATCGACTACAGGTTCTTTTTGTTCTATCACAACGTATTCGCGGAAAGATGGTAAATGCTTGTATTTCCAAAATTTTTCTCCACGATCATATGCTCTGGTTTTTTTTGATAGAACTTCTATAATAAGAAGCGGATTTGTTACAGCATTTTTATCTTGTTTGCTATATATAGGCTCGCCACATATTACAAACCCATCTGAATATACGTAGGTATTTGAAAAATCTAAAGCGATGCGTAAATCGCTTGTAAGTACAATGCAGTCTCTATCGTCATCTTCGAGATGATTGCCAACTGCTCTTCCTATATTATGTCCTAGCATGGAATGATTCAAAGAACCTACTGACATTGCATACACTTTTCCATCATGGTATTCATGCTTTTCTCCAGAAGCTTCTTCCAAGGCTAAATATTCGGCAAAAGTGTATTTTTTTAGTTTGACAGCTTCCATAACAATTTCATTTTTAGCTATGATAAAGATATGCGAAAAATAGGGTTAAAACAAGTGGAAAATATTCCATTAGTTCTGACCTACTTATTTTTAAGTCACATCAAGGCAAAGTCGCAGACACAGAGAGCCCCGGAGAAGACACAGAGAAGGGAACAGAGCTAGTCTGTTACAAAAAAAAGTCCGTGAGGAATTGCCCATTCCCCACGAACTATAATTAAACCCATATAGACAATATTATGGGTGGTAGCATAACACCTAAAGACTACCTAACCATAATTTTTTGATGACGTATTTCATTTCCGTTAACCAGTTTTAGTAAATACATACCTACTGCTAAATCATTTCCTAACGGAATTTGTAGGGTATTTCCTACGTCAACGGTATTTTCATAAACCTTCTGTCCTTGAATGTTGAACAATTCAACGGTAGTTTGGGCTAAATTGGCCTCCTCAAGCGTTACATTGACAAAATCACTAGCAGGATTAGGATATACACTAAAAGCAAGAGGGTTCTCTTCGGCTTCGGCTTGTCGTTTGTTTTTTGTAGGCTGAGTCTTAGCAAAGATGTCGTTTACGACCAGTACATTGCTAACCTGATCCATGCCTAGGTTTTGCGTCCAGTCTGTTCCTACAGGACGAATGCTCGCTTTCCAGCTATAATCCGCACCATAACTAGGTGTATCCGCTAAATTAATCGTAACGGAAACAGTTCCTATGCCGGCTGTGACGGTAGCCATACCTTGACCTAACCAGTTGCTCCCCTTCCAAAATTCTACCACGACATCACGACTTTGACTAGCGATGTAATTTACATTTACGGTATAAGAAGTTGCAGGGAAGACATTCATTGGTGCATTGTTTAAGCCAATTTTATCATCACTCGGTACTAACTTCACGTTGTTGATTTGATCCGTATCGATATTTTGTGTCCAATCTGTTCCTACTGGACGAATGCTCGCTTTCCAAATATAGTTAACTCCATAACTAGGAAGATAAGTTAAATTAATGGTCACAGAAGCATTGCCAACTCCTGGCGCTACAGTAGTCGCACCCTGTGCTATCCAAGTAGTTCCATTCCAAAACTCTACAACAACATCACGAGATTGCGTGGCAGCGTAATCCACATCCACCGTATATGCCATTTGAGGCTGTAAAGTGCTAGGTGCATTCAAGAAAATTTCATCTTCACTTGGCAATACCGTTACATTATTTACTTGTTCAAAGGCTAAGTTATCAGACCATTGGGTACCACCAACAGGACGAATGGTTACTACCCAGCTATAATCCGTGCCATAACTAGGAGCATTAGCTAAATCTATGGTTACGGCAGTAATGCCTGCGCCTGCTTGCACCGTATTCACATTGGAGCTTATCCAATTGGAGCCTGACCAGAAACTAACCGTTACATCACGGGATTGTGTGGCGGCATAATTTACATCAATGGTATAAGAAGTTTGAGGATTTAGCGTAGTGGGTGCATTGACGAAACTAACCTCATCGTTTGCTGGAAATACAGATACATTATTCACTTGGTCGAGGTCTAAAATATCCGTCCATTGCGTCGTACCTACAGGCCGAATGCTAGCTTTCCAGATATAGTTTGTCCCATAGCTTGGAGCATTGGCTAAATCAACGGTTAACGTCACATCCCCTATGCCTGCGGGAACGGTATCTACGGTGGAGCTCAGCCATGTTGAACCATTCCAAAATCCAAGAACAACCTCGCGGGCTTGCGTAGCACCATAACTTAACTCCACTGCGTAAGAAGTTTGTGGTGTAAGTGTAGTAGGTGCATTGACCATGGCGATGGCATCATAATCAGGTAATACCGTTACATTGTCTATTAATTCCGTAGCAATATCAGAGGCAGCAGTTGAACCTTCAGGTCGAATACTTGCCAACCACTTGTAGGGTGTTCCAGGAACAGGGGCGCTTCCTAGGGTAAGGGTAACCGAAGCTACATCGATCCCCCCCGCAACGGTCAAAACGCCTTCGCCTAACATCGTTACACCATCCCAATCCCAGAGGGAAACAGCTACATCGCGTGTTTCTGTGGCTTCGTAAGCAATATCAAAAGTATAAGCGGTTTGAGAAGGGATGGTCATTGGCGCATTATCGAAGCTAACACCATCATTTTCAGGTACTACAGCTACACCATTGACCTGATCGAAATCTAGATTCGTTGTCCAATCCCCCCCCACAGGGCGAATGCTTCCTTTCCAAATGTAACCAGGACCATAACTAGGTGCATTGTCCAAGTTTATTGTGACCATGGCCGTACCAATTCCAGTATTTACGGTAGTTCTCCCTTCTTTTATCCAACCTAAGCCATTCCAAAATTCAACGACAACTTCCCTTGTTGCGGTAGCAGCATAATCCACTTCAATGGTATAAGATGTTTGTGGAAGAATGTTTATCGGTGCATTACCTAGGCTTACTTCATCTGCCGCAGGCTTGACTAGAACATTATCTACTTGATCATTGTCCAAATTATCAGCTGCTGTTGTGCCTTGTGGGCGAATGCTAGCTATCCAAGTGTAATTGGTGCCATAAGTTGGTGAATTCGCAAGGTCTAAAGTAATTGATGTTGTACCAAAACCTGCGGCAATCGTTTTTGTGCTTTCACCTAATTGCGAGGAACCATCCCACAAGGAAATAGCTAAATCTCGTGTTTGTGGCGCAACGTAAGAGACTTCAAAGGTATAAGCTGTTTGTGGTGCAACGGTAGTGGGTGCATTGACAAATTCAATCGCATCTCCATTCGCTATAACGGTAACATCATACACATTTTCGCTGTCTAGCGCTTGTGTCCAATCGGTATTTACTGGACGAATGCTTGCTTTCCAGTAGTAGCCAGTGCCTGCATTAGGTGCATTAGGTAAACTTATCGTAATAGAAGCTGTTCCTACACCAGCATCAACCGTTGTTATTTCATTGCTAAGAAAACCTGCTGGTGACCAAAATTCTACGACGATATCACGCGCTTGTGTTGCGGCATAGTCTACTGCTAAATCGTAAGATGTTGCTGCTAAGATAGTCGTTGGCGCACTAGCAAAACTTACTTCATCTGTACTTGGCAATATGGTTACATTGCTTTTGAAGTCTGTGTCAAGTGCTTGGCTAAAGTCTGCTCCTAGCGGACGAATACTCGTTTTCCAAACATAAGTAGTATCTGGAGTAGGAGGTGTATCCAAATTCAACGTAACTGCTGTGGTTCCTGCGCCTACGCTTACCGTTGTGCTAGCACCTTTCAAGAAGGTACTTCCTCGCCAAAGTCCTAGAACCACATCGCGTGCATCGGTAGCATTATAATCGATGTCTAAGGTATAAGTGGTTTGTGCTACTACGGTTGAAGGTGGATTGTTTAAGCTAACTTCATCTACACTAGGTAATACGGTTACGCCATTAATATGATCCAAGTCGAAGGCTGTCGTCCAGTCTCCCCCGGCAGGTCGAATGCTCACTTTCCAGAGGTAACCTAGACCACTACTTGGTGGATTGGACAAATTGATCGTTACCGTTGCTGTTCCGACTCCTGCATTCACCGTAGTTTTACCAAAGCCCAAATAACCATTGGGTGACCAGAATTCTGCCACAATATCGCGTGTTTCTGTCGCCGTATAGTTCACATCTAAGGTGTAAGTACTTAACGCAGGAATCGTTAGATCTGCATCTATGGAACTAATTTCATCACTTCCTAGGACAGTAACATTATTGACTTGCTTATTGTCAACGCTTTGCGTCCAGTCTGTTCCTACAGGTCTAATGCTCGCTTTCCAAATGTAGCCTGTCCCTACGCTTGGAGGTGTATTTAAATTAACGGTCATCGAGGTCGTTCCGGCTCCAGCGGTAACGGTCTTTACTCCTTGTCCTAACCACCCTGAAGAAGACCATAGCTCTAAGACCAAATCACGAGATTGCGTAGCGGAGTAGCTCATTTCTACCGTATAGCTGGTCGTTGAGGGGATGGCTGTAGGTTCTTCTACGAAGCAGATTTTATCCGATCCTGTTATAGCAGTAACATTATTTAATTGAGCGGTATTTAGATTTTGACTTGAACCTTGAGGACGAATACTTGTTTTCCAGTAATTATTGCTAGTCGTTGTCGCAGGAAGATTCAAGGTGACATTAAAGGAAGCCGTACCAGCACCTGCGGCGACGGTCTGTTGAAGGCTAGTAAGTTGCCCTGCTGCTGTCCAAAATTCTAATTGAATATCACGCGACTGTGTTGCATTGTAGTTTACAAGTACCGTATAAGGCGTTGAGGAGGAAACCACCGTAGGCGCACTAAAAAAACTAACATCATCAGTTGCGGGTGAAGTAATGTTATTGTCAAGCGTTTCTTTTTGTAGAATCAAGGAAGCGACCCGTCCCCCATTATCAGGAAATTTTATGGTAATGGTATTGTCCGCTTGTAATAAATTGACGGGAACAGGAATTTCGATGGTACCAAAGAAATCAGTACGATTAGCTTGGTCATATCCTTTCCAGTTGTTCGGTACATTGATAGCCGTACCATTGACTTTAATCTCTGGTTTTTTTGAGACATTGTGCTTTCTACCAATAGACATTCGTAAGAATGCTCGCCCATCACCGACTTCAACGCCATTGAAATTGAAGGTCATGGTAGCATTCGCATTGATCGGTTGTAAGTACTTATTGGTATAATACTTTTGTCTTCGAATGGCATTGTCAAAGCTGATATTGCTGCTAAAAGTGTATTCTAGAACGGCAGTTTCGCCAGCTATCAACGTTACACTAGAAGGAGCAGTTGTTTCCGTAATATCGTTGTATTGAGGCATTTGGTTAGCATAAATTTTCAAAGATTTAGTCTTAACGCTTTGAAAGTTATTTAAACCTCTAGTAAAATCTAAATTCACCGTTTTCGTAGCACCATCTAAGTTGTTTAATGCTACGTAAAGTTTATTGCCATCTAAGAAACCTTGGATTTGAATATCAGGATTATCAGAGGAAACATTGACACGCTTTCCTTTTACATCCTTCCACATTTCATAGAAATAAATTTTTGGCGTATACACCCAACCAGTAGGATTAGGTTGTCCAAGATTCGTTGGGCGGAATAACACTGCGCCATAAGGCTGATAATTATTCTCAGGAGTCATAAACCAAGTCCCTTTCCCCGTAATAAAAGGAATAGAAATGGCCATTTTGTCCTCTCGTTCTAGTAGATTAAATAGGATATGGTTGATTCCTTTTACAGTTTGAATACTTTCAATATCAGAGTAATTTCCTCCATATCCAGAAGCAATAGCGCCATATTCGGTAATGGCATGGTCCTTCACATAGCCCCATTTGATATGGCTGTAAGATTCGATTAAATCCAAAATGGCTTCTGAATTACTCCCTGAACGTGCATTGTTTTGCCCCGTTACATTTACACCATCGTATAGGTGAGTAGCAAAAGCATCCATATGATCTCCTGCTACATCCATAAACATCTTCATCCGCGTATTCCAGTGGTTAAAATCCCATAATTCCATAGAGGGCCAAGCACTAGAATAACCGATGACTTTCATATTGCTCAACTCTGGTGCTTCATGGATTTTTTTCCCAAACTCACCAAACCATTCAGCCATCCTACGTATCATCTTATGATAGTCAGGCTGTTCTGCTGAAAACACGGCATCTCCACCATGTACAAAAGGCTCATTCATCGGTTCATAGAACTGAGGGCGATTCGCATCATCTACCCAATCCCTATAATACTCCACTACCCAGTTAGCTGCGGCAGTTTTATCAGCATTCCAACGTACCACGTTCCTAGGATGATCCGTAGCTACATGTCTAGCGACATTCCTTACTTGTGTGTTAGTCGTTCCTGCTTGATAACCAGGATAAGTACCTACGGACCCTGTGGCATGTTTGGCAAATCCAGTAGGCCCCCAAAAACGACGTCCTTCATGCACATTATAATCGTTCATGAATTTCGTAAAATCAGCATCCGATTCTAAGCTATGGTAGGTAAAGTAGCGTGTTCTATCTAATTCTGAAGTACTATTACCCAAAAAACGCTGTGTTTTGTGGTCAATAGTTACTATTTGAGCAAATAATGGTGTAAACAAAAGCACCATTAAGTAGGTAAGCAAATTTGTCTTTTTCATTAATACTAGGTGTTAAATTTTGGCAATTATAAAGCTGTTTAAAACTTCAATAATCCAAAATTAGATAAAATGAAGTACTGAGGTTGGGCGAAAACTCGCTTTTTATATAGGTTGGAATGTTCCTCTTTTATTGCCATTTTTGACGTATATCCTTGTAAATAAAAGGGTTGTTTTTCAAAAAAAATGTAGTATTGAAAGTAGTTTTGTATTACGTTTGGAGTTTTCTTATTTAATTTTCTACTACCATTTTGTATTTTTTAGGATTCATACTCCGTCAACAAAAAAAGCCCGTGAGGAACTTCCCCACGGGCAAATCAAAACCAATACCGTTCGTGCCTAAATCACAGCACTTAGTTCTTGACCAAAAATGACTATTTTTCTTAGCGTTACAAGGAGCAGAGTCGTCTGGGACAGTCTGACGATGACCTTGTGGGGGAAGCTCTGGCCTGACGACTTATTAGCCTTATTAATTCAAAACAATAGCATGCCTTAAAGCACTTAAAGCTAAGGCTTAAAGATTATGAAATTGGAATTCTTGAGATAAATGCTGCCTCGGAAAGCGAACCTGTTAAAAAATTAATCAGAGTCAAGTTGTTCATAACAAATTACCTAACCATAATTTTTTCATGTCTAATTTCCTGCCCATTGGTTAGTTTGACCACATAAATACCTCTAGTTAAGTCATTGCTTAATTCAATCTGAAGGACACCTTCCTCCTCTAAAGTATTTTCAAAAACTTTTTGTCCTTGAATATTAAATAACTCAACCGTAGTTGCCGTTAGTCCTGCTTTTTCGATAGCTACATAAATAAAATTATCCGCAGGATTGGGATAAACCTTAAACTCTAAACTTGCGTTTTCTTTTTCGGTGGCTTTTTCTTCACGGAAAAAAATGATGCTGCTAGGGAATAAACACCATTTTTGATTAATATTGCTTGTACTCGCCGCCCAAGTATGAACCGCAGAATCTGAAGGCCTTACATCTAGCGCTTGGCTTTGGCAATGCATGGGCTTCAACAAGTAATAATTACCATTTTGAAAGATTTTCCATTGTCGATTTGGGGGTGTATTACCAAAATAAGTTCCCACCGCTGCACCATCACCACAAGTTGCATTAGATACTTCTAAAAACCTTGTCCCTAGAAGAAAATGGAAGTTACTTATCGTATAAACATTATTCCCCAAATGCGTAAACTGCCAATATTGATTAGACTCATTGGTTGGAACGGCATCAACGACAGACCAAGCAAATCCTTCTAAGTTATTGTTATTAGCGGCTGAATGAATTTGGTATTGACCGTTAGGAATTAGCTGGCTATCACCTAGGACACAAACACCATTAACAACTTCGTTATCAAAGCTCTGTGTCCAATCTGTACCAAGGGGACGAATGCTTACTTTCCATTTATAATCAGAACCTGCGCTGGGAGCATTGGCTAAATTTACAGTGACAGCGGTCGTCCCTACTCCTGTGGTAACGGTTGTTTTTCCTTCTCCTAACCAATTATTTGCCGACCAAAATTCTACTACAATATCTCTTGTTTGAGCAGCGGAGTAGTTAACATTTAAGGAATAGGTAGTTTGAGAGGAGATAATTGTTGGCGCAAAAGAAAAACT
>JAHDHB010000292.1 GCA_020631545.1 Saprospiraceae bacterium
CCCTTATTCTTATTTTTGCATATAAATTGCAAATTTAAAATTAAGCGAAAAATGATTGAAGAGTTTAGTTTTGGAAATTCATGTTCTTTTAAAGACATGCAAACGCTTAATATGACCAGTGCGCCAATTAAGTCGAACCCTGCATCGCTGGATAAGGATAATTTAATCCAAGTAAACGAAAACTTGTCTTTATTGAAGTCTAAAGCGATTTATGGGGCAAATGCTAGTGGCAAAAGCAATATCATCAAATCTTTACTTCTATTTATTGGGATTGTAAAATATTCAGTTAGGGATGAAACGGTCTTGAGTTTGATGAATCCATTTGTTTTCTCTAAAGAAACTGAAAATGAACCTACCTTTTTTCAACTTATTTTTAGGCATAAGGGAACGCGGTATCGCTATGGTTTTGAAGCTGATAAGGAAAAAATTTATAGTGAATGGCTTTTTGCTACGCCTAATATAAGAGAGCAATGTTTATTTACAAGAGAAGGGAATGAAATTACCAAAATTTCAAAAAAGCACTATGCAGAAGGGTATAAAATTGTAACCTTACTTGATGGCAATGAAATAATTAGAGATAACTCGCTTTTTCTAACTGCAATAAAAACTTTTGGCATTGGAAAGCTTTCGAAAAGTTTAATTGATGAAATTAGCTCAATGACTATCATCAATGGGTTAGGCGCTCAAGGGCTATTTAATCTTGCAAGCAATTATTTAGAAAAAAACAAAACGAAAAAATTCATTGTTGATTTCTTAAAACATGCCGATGTTGGACTAAAGGGGTTGGAGGTTGTTGATCTTCCCGTAGATAAGATACCAGTAAATGTTAGGACAGATGAGCAAGATAAATTTAAGGATACTAGCAAAATGAAGTTAATCATTTCTAAACGAACTTTCTATGATGAGAAAGAAAAGAAGGTTGAAGATCGGTTTTTCCCGTTTTCAGCACTAGAATCCGAAGGGACTAAAAAAATGTTTGAGTTAAGTCCTGCCATTTATGATGCTCTAAATGATGGAAGAACATTGTTCATTGATGAATTTGATGCTAGGTTTCATCCTCTTCTTACTAAAAGAATAGTAGAGCTATTTAACTCTTCCGTTAATACGAAGTCTCAATTAGTTTTTATTACACACGATACAAATTTGTTATCGTCTAAGCTCTTACGAAGAGATCAAATCGACTTTGTAGAAAAGGACAAATATGGTGCAAGTCATCTTTATACCTTAGTTGAATTTAAGGGGATTAGAAATAATGCTTCCTACGAAAAAGATTACATTCAAGGGAAATATGGAGCCATTCCTTTCTTAGGAAATTTTGAGGAACTCTTTAACAGGGATAAGAATGCCTAAAAAAACAAAAGCTATAAAAGTTACGGATCGTCGGCAGAAAAAAGCATGGTTGAGGAAGTCAAAAGTTTCTAAGTATAAAATGGAGACAAAAGAGATGAATAAAGTTATTTTGATCGTTTGTGAAGGACAGACGGAAAAAATATACTTTGATTCGTTTCCTGTCGTGACGTTAACGGTAGAAGCTATCGATCTTAGCGGCCAAGCTAAGCAGAAACTTGTGGAAAGTACCAGGAGGATTGTACACGATTCGGATAAGGATTATGATGAAATATGGTGTGTTTTCGATATGGATATTAAGCAAGGAGCAAAAGAATTATCTGACTATGACAATGCTATAGAAAATGCGCGGCAGTTAGCGTATAAAGTCGCTTATTCCAATGATGCATTTGAATTATGGTTTTACTTGCATTTTCATTATACTGATGAACAACACAACCGAACTTTCTATTACAAAGAACTAGGCAAAAAGTGGGACATTAACTATGTGAAACAAGGCAAAAGATATGATTTTTGTAAATCAATCTATGAGCGGCTAAACAAGGATGAAAATGCATCGCAAGAAAAAGCTATCGCTAGAGCAAGAAAGCTATACGAAGCCCAAAAAGATCTTGTTTATCATAAGCAAAATCCTATTACTTTAGTTTATCTATTAATAGAATTGCTCAACGAGAATATGCGAAAGTGATGTAAGTGATTTTTGAATTTCTCCTAGAAATTGCTATTTTTATTAGCAAAATCAGTGTCATGAAATCATCCAGTATATTCTTTTTCCTACTCATTTTCCTTGTGTCAACAACCTATACAAATGCAGGCTCACCGATAAGCTTGGAAACTGAAGATTTCCAGTTAGGAAGCACTACGAACCAAAAACAACGTCCTTTATTGAAGTCAAATTCTGGGCAATTTAAAAGTTTTGAGCTAGCGAAACCTGAGCGAAAAGATCCTTTGAAAAGACAAGAAGGTTTTGGGAGTTCAATGTATCAAAAACCATTGGCGCCTAAGGTAGGGACGTCTATACCTTCTGATTTTGAAAGAAAGAAAATTCAAATAAATACCAATCCGCTCAAAGTCACGAGCGCTGCTAAATCAATAGAATCTTCTGTTGAGGAAGTAGGAAAAACGGAAAAGGCAAATGATGAAATGGGGGAGAGAGTTGTTGTAGATTCCTTGGAACGTGTGACTGTGGTCGAAGAAACTGCTCCTGTTGAACAAGGAACTTCAAACCTATTCTTTTGGTTAGGAATATTCAGTCTACTAGCCGTAGTTGGTTTAGTCTTTTTTAGGCGCCAAAATACTAGAAAATAGTGTGCGTTTACCCGTTTCTAATCAAACTTCATCGCCTAAATATTCGTAAGGCTTCCACTTGTAATAAGGTATTTAAAGGACAATGGTTTAATGGGCTTGATTCTTTTAAAGTGATTTTATTCCAAATTTTATCTTGTATTTTTTTGTAGTTATTGGTTAATTGGTTATAATTAATTGGAAATGCCTTATATTTTTTGGAAGGAATTTCTAGGAAAAAATACCCCTTTCGATAGTCCTAGAGGACTACTTGCAGTTTAATTCGGAATTAAGGAAGATGTTTTTGGCTCACTTGACAAAAATAAAATACAGCCAATCAAATAATTAATTTAGAGTTGCCACTAGCTCGAAAGTACAAGTAGAATATGGCTTTGACGATTAATAAGCTTATTGTTCTACCCTTTTATAACCCAACAAATTATACCACGCTTGATGAAGATCCTGATAACTATCTTGACCGCAATATTGTTGGTCGCTTCCGCAGGGTTAGGAGCTTTGATGCATCATGTAGACAAAGAGGATACCCACGACATTACAGAGAAGATTGAAGAGTTTAAAACACAGTATAAAGTTGTTCCAGACGCAGATACGAAAGAATTGGATGAATTTATTAACGAGTCACTTACCAAAGCGGGACTCCCTTTACCAGAAACCTTAACTAGAGCTAGTCTATTGGCGCTTTTAGCTGCGATATTAGCCTTGCTTTCATTGGTTATGTACTTTTTTAATAACAAGTATTTAAAGTTCTCTGTTCTCGCATTGGTTGTCGTGGGACTTGTTTCCATTTTTCTACATCCAGCCATAGATAAAGGAGAATATGGTGGAATGTCGAATCAATTAGGAGCCTTGATCCAAGGAGGGATTGGCGTCCTAGGCGGCTTAACAGCTTTATATGGGCAGCGACTGAAAAATAATTGAGGATGGCGAATGGAGGATGGGGTGTTTTTTCATCCTCCATAGAATGTAATACAATGTGAGATTTAAGAAATATGATGTTTGTTATTTGGTAGCAAATAATAATTTACCCCATGATGGGTTCATACCTCTTACATCATAAAGCGTATTTTTTCATGAATTCCTACTTTTTGGAGTAAGCACTTATCGTATTTACAGGTATTTTTTTTATCGTTTTTAGATACGTAATATATTTAAGGAGGTAACCTTTGGAGTTATGTGTAGTTAAATTAAGGAAATTTAAAAAGACCATAAATTTATGGTTGTGGTGTGCATGTTAATGTATTGAGTAAAAGTGAAGAGTTTAAAATGCTGATAAATAGTGATTGTGTTTTGTTTTTACATCCAGTTAAGGGCACTTACATTTAATCAAATCACTTTCAATTACTTGACTTTTTTTAGTTTAATAATGGAAAATTAAGTCGTTCTTTGCGATAGAATTAAGCAAAAAATACACTACTTTTACCCAATATTTCTGTAGGGTTTTCCTACTATTTTGTGATTCGATTTCACAACTAACTCAAACACATTTACATAACATGCAAAAGACATTGGACTCTAAAGAAGAGGTCAAGCGGGCGTTTAATTCGCTCGTTGCTGAACGAAAAGCACAAAGACAAAAAATCGCAACCAAAGAAGAAACAGCGCTGCGAGAACAACAAAAAAAGACGGTGGATCTTGCTTCTAAGTACACTCCTGACACCATCGTTAAAGGCGCTGCCGAATTACAACTTGATTTTGGCAATACCGTTGAAAAACTTACCGAACAACTAAAGGCTGAGCTGAATAAATTGAATGAGCTTCGCTCGGCTATTGCTGTGGAGCATGACAACCTAAAGAATGGTAAGGACACTAAAATAGCTGCTAATGCTTTGTTTATCCTAAAACAAGAGCAGGCTCAACAGCTTAAACAATTCCAAGATGCTTCTACGGAAAAGCTAGAACGACTTGACAAGGAAATGGCGGAGACGCGTGCGCAATGGGAAAAAGCGACACAAGCGTTTGAGCTAGAAGTCAAAGCTTACACTGAAGGTCTCAACAAGGAGCGTACTAGCGAAGTGGAGCTCTATAAGTATGAATTAGAGCGTAAGTACAAGATTGAAAAAGATGATTTTGAACAAAAGAAAAAGTTATTGATTCGCTCTTTAGAGGAACAATTGCAGATTAAACAAAAAGATTGGGCGAAACGAGAAAAAGTGCTTTCTGAAAATCAAGAAGACTTCGAAAAGTTTAAAACTAAGGTCGATAATTTTGAGACCGAATTGGAGGAAGCTGTTAAAAAAGCGAAAGATAAGGCTATGAGCAAAGCTTCTCGCCAAATGAAGGTTGATGCTGAATTGTTAGAAAAAGAAAGTGAAGGAAATCAACAAGTTGCAGAGCTACAGATTTCTGGTTTGGAAGCAACTATTGCAGAGCAGAAAGAACAGATTTCTCAACTTTCTGTTGAACTTAAGGAGGCCTTAGGTCGTTTACAAGCACTTTCTTCCAAAGCTTTGGAAAATAGCAGCAATTAGTTTTGAATGACGAATTAGGAATGACGAATTACGAGTATTGAACTTGACGATATTTTTGTTTTTTACTTGTAAAAGCAAAATTCCTTAGTCGCTAGGAAAATTCATACTGTGAGAATATTCACGATATTTTTTGATCAACGAAGTTGAAATCCCGATAGCTATCGCGGATTATCTTTTGTCCTTTGTCAATCAGTCATTTCAAGCGACAGCGTCTAAATTCCTTTATTTTTATCATTAAATCATTTTATGTCCCATTTTGATTTTGCCGCATCTAAGAACGAGCAATTAGTGGCACTTTTGGGAACAATAGAGAACTATATCATGGCAAGTATTACGCTTAAAAAGACAAAAAATGTCATATTTACTGCCTACAAGGAATTGTTAGCAGAAAATCAACGACTTAAATCAGAGCTTCGTTTGAGTGGCTCTACGGCAGCACCAAAAACCATTACTAAAACAGTGGTTAAAGAGGTCTACAAAACACCTTCTCCTGAAGAGATGGAAAGCCTTATTTCTATGTTGGAAGCTGTAGAAGGAGGGATCGGAAAAGCAGCAGCTAAATTTTCTGCCAAGCAAGTGGTAGAAGCGGAAGCGCTTGAAGCTGTACAAACTCAAATCAAGGAAGGTAAAGACCAATTGAAGGACTTGTACGATATCGAAATGGAAGATGGTTCTGTAGATACCATCATTGATGAGTATGAGGCTTTAAAAGATGGGTTTTCGAAAGATTTTGAAGCTAAGAAAAAAGATTTTAACGAAAGCTACTCGGGTAAGGTAAAAGAGTGGAAAGAAGAGCGAGAAAACTATGCTGAAGAGACTAGGGAGAAGAAGGAGCAAGTGGCGCTAGAGCAAAAAAGGGAGAAAGCAGAACATACTTATCAGCTTAACCAAGAACGTGCGCTAGAAAAAGATACGTACAACCAAAAAACGAAAGCGCTACAACAAGAACTAGCGGAGCTTAAGGAGGTTAAGGAAGAAGAAATGGCGGCTACAGAAAAGGCTATGGCTGAACGGGAGGAGGAATTTGCCGACTATCAGAGCAAATACGAGGAACTTCCTGCTAAGAAGGAAGCCGCTATCAAAAAAGCGGAAGAGGAAGCCATCGGCATCATCAAGCGTGAAGCCAAAATCAAGGCAAGTCTATTAGCTAAAGAAATGGAGGCTAAAAAGCGTGCAAATGATTTCCGCATTAGCAATTTGCAAAAAACTATCGACAAGCAGGAAGCGCAAATCAATAAAATGTCTGCACAATTGGAGAAGGCTTTACAACAAGCTCAGTCCCTTGCCATCAAGGCTTTGGAAGGTTCTGCAAATTCAGAATCCTTTGATGCTATCAAGGCTATCGCTATGGAACAAGCTAAGTTCTCTTCTAAGAAATAGGTTGTTAGTGAAGAGTTTATAGTTAGGAGTTAAGAGTTTTTTAGATCCACTATATTTTAAGGGGATGACGGGAGTTGTCCCCTTTTTCTGTGAAGGGAGAAGTGGAATAAAAAAGCATACTTAAATCTCTCACAGCGAACTACCCTCTGCCTGTCGGCATCTCCCTCGGCAGGGAGAACAAGTTCTTGCTTGAAATGCAGTTCTATTATGCTTGAAATTTAGCTCTTTTGAAAAAGTTTTTTTAATACTGAAAAAGAAACTCGAATCCTTAAGAAAAAAGCACAAAATCTAGGAGCGTGCTTGTTCTCCCTTCGGAGGGAGATGCCGACAGGCAGAGGGTTGTACGCCGTGAGAGTAATCAATTTTTACAAGCGCTAAATAAAAAAGCATACTTAAATTCCACCTCCTAAGAAGCGAAAATTCAAGTATGCTATAAAAAATAAGTATAATTTAGTGTAGAACTTTCTCAGTTCATAAGCAGCAATTCAGTTTGAGATACAAGAAAGTTGAGGCAAATTAATAAGCGGGGCACTTCACTCCACCACGCTTGTCCCGATCATTATTAAAGAGATTGGTACGATATAGAACCGCTATTTCTGGACCTCCTCTCGCTTTGGAAGCACGACTGAGGTTTGAAATATTTAGGTCATAACTAAGACTTATAGCCACCGGGCCAATATCTACTCGTCCCGTAAAAATCTGGGCATCCTTGAAGCGGTGCATAGTGCCGAAATGTAGCGCCATGGCCATTTCATCCATTTCTAAATCTGGCGTTAAATTAAGCTTTCCTAAGACGCCTATATTGATTTCTTGGTGAGGCCCTTGAAGTAAGAAAATACCACTAGGAACTACAGAAAAAGATTCGTTCAAACCAAGCTCCGCACCAAGGTGTAAGGTGAGCTTTTTAAATAAATTTTCACGTAAACCTTCGTAGAAACTGACATTCGGTTCATTCAAATGCGCTATGGCTACGCCCGAATAAATAGTCGTCAAATCATTAGGCGATAAATACCAAGCAGCTCCTGCCGAAAAATCAACATAAGAATAGGAAGAACGATCTAAGTTTTCACCACTCGCAATATTCGGATTTAAAATGTCTCCATCAAATTGACTATCAAAGGTTAGTTTGGAGTAATTGAGGCTCCTTGCCGCTACACCAAATTGACCGCCTAGGCTGATGAAATTATTGGCATTGCCGCCTAGTGATTTTGCATAAGCCGCAGAAATATGAACTTGGGTCGTGCGGAGTTGTGCATCTCCTGCCTTATCATTGGTCACTAAAAGCCCTGCTCCAAAGAAATCATCATCCGCAAATCCAGCTAAGATATTCGCATCGGCAGAGACCGCTAGCGTTTGAAAAGGAACGGTAACACTAGACCATTGATTACGATAGTTAGCCGCTAAGCGAACATCGAAATTCATCAATCCCGTCATCGCTGGATTGAGCGACAGGGGAGAGTTGTAAAACTGGGAGAGGTGTATATCTTGCCCTCTAGCCAAGGTACTTATTGTTAAAAAGGTAACGAAGAACAGGAAATTTTTCATAAATTTCTTTTTTACATACAGGGTGTGATAGTTGATAGTTGTCCGCGATAGTTATCGGGAGTTAATAGTTTCATCTATTTGGGTAAATTCAAAATATCGATCTGTTTCCAAGAGAAGGCGATAGCCTTCAGGATTCTATAACAAGGAGGCAACCCCTCGCAAGCATAAGCATAAACGGCTACTCTTAAGTTGGCAAAGCCAGAACCAAGAAACAGCGTTTTGCTTATGTGTCTTAAATAAGGTCGCAGACCTCCTCCTAAGT